>NZ_JBFUBK010000128.1:0-16396 GCF_056405815.1 Pseudomonas sp. P1_F1_2
TGTTGACTGACACACCGCTATCGCGAGCAAGCTCGGCTCCTACGGGGGACGGTGGTGTTTTTTGCACCGGGGCGTGGCGCTATCGGAGAACTTTTCTGGTGAGATTGGACAGTGTCAGGGACAGGGTCGGTTGTTAGGCTCAACCCCACAGCACATCCAATAAGAACCAAAAGCAATGAAGCTGACCTTTCTCCTGCTGCTGCTTTGTGGAACCGCCCCGATGGCGTGGGGTTGGTCCAACCATACGGTGGGCAGCTACCTGGCGTTGCAGGATTTACCGGCCTTGCGCGAAGCCCCTCAGGTTGAAGTCGAGCCGCTGGAGCAGTTTCTCGCGCAACAATACCCCGCCGTGATCGCGCTGCTGGACGAGCAGGAACGCTTCGCCCGCGAGCACTTCGCCCAGTACCCACCGCGCCCCGATAATCTGCGGCTGCCAGCCGAGCCGGGGGACAATCTGCGACACGACTTCCTCACCGCGTTGCGGATCAATCCCCACATTCATCTGGCCATGGTTATCCAGCCATTGCCGGGCAAGGATTTGCCCGAGCGTGAACACCTGAAAGCCGAACAGGTCATGGTCGAGCAGACGCTCTCACCCTGGAACCGCCAGCGTTTCATCCGTGTGGCTGACGGCGAAAAAGTCGCGCCCCTGGCCGTGTTGGCCAGCGCCGCCGATGAGCCGGATTACGGCCACGACATCAACCTGTTCAGCGACAACCCAGGCGAGGTGGGCGCGTTGTACGGCTTCGGCGCGCAGTCTTTCGGCGACGCACGGTTTCAGTACAGCTCCCAGGCGCCGTTTCATATGGGTTTCTTCCATGAGAGCTCGGTGGTGTATGCCGCGGCCGGATTTCTTCAGCGCAGTTGGCCGGACTGGCGTGCCTACCAGTACATGGGGTTGGCGCGACTGGCGTTTGCAAGCGGCCATCCTTACTGGGGCTATCGTTTTCTCGGTTGGGGTTTGCACCACGTCCAGGACTTGACCCAGCCTTATCACGCCAAGCCGCTGCCCGGCGTCGAACTGGCGAGCCTGTTGCTGCTGGAAAGCAAGGCGTTGGCCGGCTTCGATGCCGACAAGCACGCGGCCATTGAACGGGTCGCGACCCGGCACATGGAAGTGGAGAAATATCAGTCGACCTGGCTGCGTCGCTTGCTGCGCGAAGGCCAGCCACACCCGATGCTCAAGGCTTACGCCGACCTCGTACAAGACGTTCGCTACCCGCCGTACTCGGTGGACTACCTGCGCGAGGTGGTGAGTGCCGAGTCCGCCGAAGAATCCGCCGCGTTCGATGACGCCATCGGGCAGTGGCTGGACACGGCACCGGTCACCCGCGATTTCAGCGCCAGTAATCAAGTGAAGCGCGAAGACTACGACCACCCGGCACTGAATCAGCAGCTGTTCACGCTGCTGGGACATTTCGGCGCGCACAGCCGGATTTATGTCAATGCGGGGTTGGCGCCCTAGCCATCGCGGCAACGTTAACCGCTCACACAGACACCAAAAAAACAATAAAACCAGGGAAGAGGAACAGATCATGAGCACTCGATTACGCCTGTCTGGCGCGGCGCTACCTGGCGTCGGCCTGGCAGGGCTGCTGCAACTGTGCGCGGTCGACGGCGTGCAAGCCGTGGAATTCAGTGTGCTGGACAAACAGGTCACGGGTTCGTTCGACAGTACCTTGTCTTATGGCCGCTTGTGGCGGGTCCAGGGCCGGGACAAAAACAACGATGACGTCAACACCAACGACGGTAATCGCAACTTCGACACCGGGCTGGTTTCCGAGGTGTACAAGATCACTTCGGAACTTGAGGCCAACTATCAGAACTACGGGATGTTCATGCGCGGCACCGCGTTCTATGACACCCAACTGATGGACAAGCGCAACGATTACTACCGCAACAACAACCCGTCGCAACCTAGCCAGAGTTACCCCCAGGACGACCACTTCACTGGCCAGACTCGCGACATCGCCGGCAGCCGGGTGGAGATGCTCGATGCTTACCTTTATGGCAACTGGGACGTTGCGCAAATGCCTGTCACGGCCCGTGTCGGGCGCCAGGTGTTCAACTGGGGCGAGGGGATTTTCTACCGTGGCGGGATCAACACCACCAACCCGGTAGACGCCGCCAAGTACCGGTTGCCCGGGGCCGAAGTCAAGGAAGTGCTGGTGCCGGTGGAAGCGCTCAGCTTCAATATTGGCCTGACCGACAGCCTGACCCTGGAAAGCTTCTACCAGACGAACTGGAAGGAAACCCGTATCGACCCGGTCGGCACCTTCTACTCGCAGACGGACCTGTTCGCCGACGGTGGCAATACGGGCTACAACAACTTCAGCAACACCGCGCTGGACACGCCGGTTCCCGGCTTCGGCAACGTGATCGGTCTGTACACCGCACTGGGCAATAATCCATTGCTCAACCAGGCCCTGAGCACCACCGGCCTTTACGCCAACGGCGTGACCCCGGCCTTCGGCAACACCCTCAAGGTGGCCTCGGTCGGCAAGGATTACAACGCGCGCAACGACGGTCAGTTCGGCTTTGCCTTTCGCTACATTGCAGAAGAACTCAACAGCACCGAGTTCGGCGTGTACATGGTCAATTACCACGCCAAGGAACCGACCATTTCCGCCGACCTGGGCGGGTACCAAGGCGTCGACATCAACGCGCTGACTAACGTGTTGTCCGGTGTGGCGGGCAGTCAGGCGGGGCAACTGGCCAACGGCCTGACGACCATTGATGTGTTGGGCAGTATTCAGGCCCATCGTCGCTACGCCGAAGACATCCGCATGTACGGCTTCAGCTTCAACACCACCCTGGGCGAGGCGTCAGTGTTCGGTGAAGTCGCGTATCGGCCGAACCTGCCCATCGGTGTCGCCGCCACCAACGACCTGATCGGCGACCTGGCCAATGGCGCAGCTGCGGCCGCGTCCGGCAAGACCATCAACATTGGCGGGCAGATGGTCACGCTCGACAGCCAGATCAATAACGCCGAGCGGGTGGAAGCGTTCAACACGTCCCTGGGCACCATCTACAACTTTGGCCCGAGCCTGTCGTTCGACTCGATGTTCGGCGTGTTCGAACTCGCCTCCGAGCACTTGCGCGGCAGCGATCTGCAATACACCGCTTTTGACGGCAGCACCCGTTACTACGCGGGCACCGGCAACTTTTCCTATGTGTCCGGCGGTGAGCGCAGCGACCAGGTCAACCGCAACTCCTACAGCTACACCGCGATGCTCAACGGCACCTGGAACGACGTGTACGCCGGGGTCAACGTCTCGCCCTACGTCGTCTACAAGGATGACTTCAAGGGCAACAGCTATCAGGCGGGCAACACGATCGACGGCCGCAAGGCCTACACCCTGGGGATCAAGGCCAACTACCAGAACAAGCTGGAGGCCGAGCTGCAATACACCGAGTTCTACGGCGGCGGGCAGGACAACGGTGTTCGCGACCGAGACAACGTCGGCTTCAACCTCAAGTATTTCCTTTAAGTGCTACACGCAAACCAAATGTGGGAGCGGGCTTGCTCGCGAAGAGGGCGGCACATCCAACATGGATGTCGCCTGATATATCGCCTTCGCGAGCAAGCCCGCTCCCACAGGGGATCTGCTGTGTTTTGCAGACCTGCTGGATTAATTCGGAGAACGATCATGTTTCACACTTCACGACTCACCAAGACTGCACTGGTGCTGGCCCTGAGCCTGGCCACCGGCAGCGCAATGGCCGCCATCACGCCGCAACAAGCCGAGCAATTGAAAACCACGCTGACGCCGCTGGGTGCCGAGCGTGCCGGCAACGCGGCCGGGACCATTCCGGCCTGGAGCGGCGGCATCACCCAGGCGCCGGCAGGCTACAAACCGGGTCAGCATCACCCGGACCCGTATGCGGCGGACAAGCCCTTGTTCACCATCACCAAGGCCAACCTTGACCAGTACAAGGCCCACCTCAGCCCGGGCCAGATCGCGCTGTTCAACAGCTACCCCGACACCTTCCAGATGCCGGTCTATACCTCTCGTCGTTCGGGGTCGGCGCCGCAGTGGCTGTATGACAACACCTTCAAGAACGCGACTTCGGCCAAGCTGCTCGACGGCGGAACCGGTTTTGCCGATGCCTATGGCGGCGTACCGTTCCCCGTGCCCAAGGATGGCGTCGAGGCGCTGTGGAACCACATCACCCGTTATCGCGGCATCTACGTGGTCCGTCGTGCCTCCGAAGCGCCGGTACAGCGCAACGGCAGCTTCGCGCTGGTGACCTCGCAGCAGGAAGGGATGTTCAACTACTACCGTCCGGGCGGTCAGTTCGCCGACCTGAAAAACATCCTGTTTTACTACCTGGCATTCGTGAAGAGCCCGGCCCGGCTGGCCGGCGGTGCGGCGTTGATTCACGAGACCCTGGACCAGCTCAAGGACCCGCGCCAGGCCTGGGTCTACGACGCCGGCCAACGCCGTGTGCGGCGGGCGCCGAACCTGGCGTATGACACGCCGATCGCCTCATCCGACGGCTTGCGCACGGCGGACGATACCGACCTGTTCAACGGCTCGCCGGACCGTTACGACTGGAAGCTCAAGGGCAAGCAAGAGGTCTACATTCCCTACAACAGCTACAAAGTCGGCAGCCCTGAGGTGAAGTACGCGCAGTTGCTCACGCCGGGCCACCTCAACCCGCAATACACCCGTTATGAGTTGCATCGGGTCTGGGTGGTCGAAGGCACACTCAAGCCAGGTGCGCGGCACATCTATTCCAAGCGCGTGCTGTTTCTGGACGAGGACAGTTGGGGCGCCGCGCTGGTGGATCAATATGACGGGCGAGGGGAGTTGTGGCGGGTGTCGATGGCCTACCTGAAAAACTTCTACGACCTGCCCTCCACCTGGAGTGCACTGGACGTCTTCCACGACTTGCAGGCGCGTCGTTACTACGTGCAAAACCTGGACAACGAAGAACCGGAAACCGTCGACTTCGCCCAAGCGGTGCCGGAAGACGCGTACTTCATGCCATCGGCCTTGCGTCAGCGCGGGACGCGGTGAGTGGTGACATTGGCCGTTCGGAAGATTGCCGGGTTTTGGCCAGGGAGGATGTGCTAGCCTGCAATCAATGATTTCATTGATTGCAGGAGGCATCATGGCCAGCATCACAATTCGAAACCTCGATGAGAAGCTAAAGGAGCAGTTGCGTATCACGGCGGCTCACAACGGACATTCCATGGAGGAGGAGGCTCGCCTGATTCTGGGCAGGGCCTTGGCGACGGTTGATCGCGCCGGTGGACTTGGAAGCCGGATACGCAACAGATTCAGCGCTGTAGGTGGAGTGGAGCTTGATCTGCCAGAGCGTTCAGAAAAAGCGACTGCGGTGGATTTTTCTGAATGATAGTGCTCGATACCAACATTCTTTCAGAGTTTATGCGAATCGAGCCTGAGCCCCGGGTGCTTGCCTGGGTTGATGCGCAGCCAGCGATGGACTTGGCAGTCAGTGCGGTGACGGTGGCTGAGATACTCCACGGCATTGCACGATTGCCTTCCGGTAAGCGCAAACAAAAACTTGAAGCCCATGCAATGGCAATGTTCGAAGAGGACTTTGCCGGACGCATTCTGCCGTTCGATGCTCATGCCGCTGTTGAGTACGCAACGCTGACAGCGAGTGCTGAAGCAAATGGACGTGCAGTTTCAATGGCAGATGTGCAAATTGCTGCCATTTGCCGAAGCCATGGGGCTGCTATAGCTACCCGCAATATTCGAGACTTCGAGTTTTCCGGGATTGAGGTGATCAATCCGTGGGACGCCTGAGTATCTTCGCGGTCACGTAAATGATCGTGCCCACGCTCTGCGTGGGCAAGCAGCCCGTGGCGCGCTGTGTCACCTGCCGAAGCGGACGCAGAGCGTCCCTTGAGGCATTCCCACACGGGAGCGTGGGAACGATCATGGCGGCGACTTAAACGCGGAAGTGACTGACCATCTGTTGCAGCTGACCACCCAACCGCGCCAGTTCAACACTGGAGGCGGCGGTTTCGTCGCTGGCGGCGGCGGTCTGTTCGGACACGTCGCGCACGTTGATGATGCTGCGGCTGATTTCTTCGGCCACCGCGCTTTGCTGTTCGGCAGCGGCGGCGATCTGCTGGTTCATCGACTGGATGTTGGACACCGTGCGGGTGATGTTCTCCAGCGACGCGCCGGCCTTGCGGGTCAGGGCGACGCTGCTGTCGGTGAGCGCACGGCTGTTGTTCATCACCGCCGACACTTGTTGCGTACCGTTCTGCAGAGCGGCCACCAGGCCTTCGATTTCTTCGGTGGATTTCTGCGTACGCTGGGCCAGGCCCCGCACTTCATCGGCCACCACCGCAAAACCACGACCGGCTTCACCGGCACGGGCCGCTTCAATCGCAGCGTTGAGCGCCAGCAGGTTGGTCTGCTCGGCGACGGCTTTGATCACGTCCATGACACTGCCGATCTTGTCGCTTTCCTGTTGCAGCACGCTCATGGCTTCGGTGGAACGCACCACTTCGCTGGCCAGACGCTCGATCTGGGCGATGGCTTCGTTGACCACTTTGTCGCCTTCGCGGGCTTCGCCGTCTGCCGCGGCGGCGGCTTGCGAGGCTTCTTCAGCATTGCGCGCGACTTCCTGCACGGTGGCCGTCATCTCGTGCATGGCCGTGGCGACCTGGTCGGTCTCGATCTTCTGGCTGTTCACCCCGGCACTGGTTTGTTCGGTCACGGCCGACAGTTCTTCGGCGGCGCTGGCAATTTGCGTGACGCCATCGCGGATGCCGCTGATCAGGTCGCGCAGGGTCACACCCATGCGCGCGATGCCTTGCTGCAACACGCCGAGTTCGTCACGGCGGGTGACTTTGATGTCCTGGGACAGGTCACCGCTGGCAATGCGTTCAACCACGGCCAGGGTGTCACGAATCGGACCGGTGATTTGACGGGTGATGATCACGGCGGCAATCACGCCAACCAGCAACGCGAGCAAGATGCTGATCAATTGCAGGGTGCGGGCCTGGGCGCTCTCGGCGTCCCGGCGGTCGAGCTGGATCTGATACAGCTGATCGCTAAGGGTCACGATGGCGGCGCCCTGGTCGGTCATTTCCTTGCGAGCCTGCACAGCGTCGGAACTGGCCGATTTGTAGGCCTGCAAGGCGCTGCGGTAATTGTTCAGCGCGGTTTCGAGCTGACGCAAGGCGTCTTGCTGAGTGTCGGCGAATTGCGCATTGAGCGTTTTGAGGCTGGCAATCGCCGCATCCAGTTGGCCGACGGCTTTTTGCTCGGTTTCGGCGTTGGTGGCGGCGGTGTAGCCGCGCACTTCGTAACGGGCGAGGATGAACGCTTCCTTGGCGGCGGTGATGGCCTGGAATTGTTCGAAACGCTGATCGCTCAGCGGCATTTGCTGCACGCGGGTGCTGATGGTTTCGATCAGCGTGCCGGCAGTTTCAGCATTGGCGCCCATGGCGTCGCGGGCACCATTGCCGGTGCGGTAGGCGCTGCGCATTTTGTTCAGGGACGTCTGGTACGCCGCAATGACGCTGCCTTGTTCCTTGAGCAGCTTGAGGTTTTCCGGGCTCTTGAACTTGGTCAGCAATGCCTGCTGCTGAGCGGAAAAGGCGTCAAGGGTGGTTTGCACACTCTGCGCTGCGGTTTCGTCGCCGTTGGTCAGCATGTATTGCAGGCGAACCACGCGCAACTTGGTCAGGCCGGCGTTGAGCTGGGTGATGTCGCTCATCCAGTTGCTGCGGTCAATCAGGCTGCCCAGGCTTGTCCAGCCGGTCAGGGCCAGGACGCAGGTCAGAGCCAGGACCAGGCCGAACCCCAGGCCCAGTTTCATGTTCACGCTGATATTGCCGAACCAGCTATTCATCAATTCCTCCAGGAACATTGTGTTTCTTGATCGTCAGTTGGCTGGAAGATTGTTGTTTTTGGGAGCCAGCAAAGTAGGTAGCAGGTTTGTATCGGCCGCATTCGCGAGAGCTGAAAGGATTTTGTAGGACGCGATCCTGTAACAAGACTTTGCGCGGGTTTCAGCTTTTTTTCACATGACTTTCACTTGCTGCCAACGCACGCCTCGCTAACTTCCCGGGATTAAATGACAGTGGTACGTGCCGGCGAGGCGGCCTGATGTGGAATTGAGACTGAATCTATTCGGGATAAAGCGCTCGATTGATTTGAGCCGCTATGCCCGTTTTCGTAATGCGGCGGTGGTGCTGGCCTCTGCGCTGCTGGTGATCCCGTTGACGCTATGGCTGTTGCAGCCCGCCGCTGTGCCGGACCTTGCCCATGGCAATTTTGCCGGTGCCAAGGCATTGGCGGCCGGTTGGGCCAAAGGCGAAATGATTGTGCTGGTGCGCCATGTCGAGCGCTGCGATCACTCCACCGCCCCTTGCCTGGTTGGAAACGATGGCATCACCGAGCGTTCCCGAGGCGTCGCGGCCAGTGTGGGCGCGCACTTCCAACGGCTCGGACTGGACAAAACCGACATTTACCACAGCCCGATCCTGCGGGCTGCGCAAACCGCCAGTTATATGTTTAACAAGGCAGGCGTCGGCGAAGACTGGCTAATCAGCTGCAAGGGCACTATGTTGCGTGATGCGCTGGCGCACAAAGCGGCGGGCCGCAATCTGGTTCTGGTGACCCACAGTGAATGCATGGATCAACTTGAAAAAGACCTCAAGTTGCCAGTCTCCACCCTGGATTACGGCGCTTCGCTGTTTATCTCCGCTCCAACACCGCAAACGACTCACATGCTGGGTTTCATTGAGGCCTCCGACTGGAGCGCGGTGACCACCGAATAACTTTTTATCTGGATCAGGACACACAATGCTGAATTTTTCCCGACACCGCTTTTACTGGGTGAACTTCGGTATTGCGCTGGTTTGCGCGGCCGTGGTTTTCCTGATGTTCGACATGACCACAATCGATATCGCGTTCAGCAACCTTCTTTTTGATCCAGTCAGCCAGACTTTCCCGCTCGACAAGGTGCACTTCTTTGAGAAGCTCACCCACAAGTGGGCGCGCATCATTCCCAACTGGACCGCTGAAATCGCCTTGATCGGCGCGATGCTGTCGTTTGTCTGGCCGCGGATCAATACGCAAAAGCATCCACGCCTCGGCGGTTTTCTGGAGCGCAGCAAAGCCGCTTCCGTGCTGCGGTTTACCTACGAGCATCGCCGTGACTTCATTTTTGTAGTGGTGGCGTTTGCCGTTTGCACCGGCGTGATCCATTTCCTCAAGGCGCACACCAGCGTGTACTGCCCAATTGAAACGACCCTCTATGGCGGCAAAATTGCCCACATGGAGTGGTACAACAACTTCCAGCTGTTCAGGGAAGCCGGCGACGGTCGTTGCTGGCCCGGTGGTCATGCGTCGGGTGGTTTCACCATGCTCGCGCTGTACTTCGTGGCACGCCGTTACCAATGGCGTTTTTCCAAAGCCGTGTTGTGGGGCTCGTTGATTCTCGGTTTCGTCTACGGCACCACACGCGTTCTGCAAGGCTGGCACTACATGTCCCACACCTTCTGGGCCGGGATCTTCGTCTGGCTGGCGTGCTTGCTGACAGCCCTGGCGTTCTATGGACGGGCAAGGCTGGATGTGCCGGTGCTGCAAAAGGCCGAGCGGCGCAACGCAGAGGCACTTACAGATTTACAAAATAGTAAGCCTGTCGTCCCACCATCAATGTCTTGATCACCTTCAACGGCGCGGCAGGTTCGGAATCACCGGACATGACCGCCACGTTGGACGCTGACGCCGCCAGAAACTCATGCAGTTGCGCGTCAGTGTCCAGGCCCTTGAGCAGGCGCTGGGCGTAGAACACGCTGGCGCCGCCCACGCGCTCATTGGCCTGGAACAGGGCAACGTGCTGCCCGTTATCCTGCATTGTCTGAATCTGCGCAGTCAGCGGCACAAAGGACAAGCTGCTATCAGCCTGGGGTAGCAACCATTGCGCGGTGGCGAGGTAGCTGCCCATCACCACGGCGAGCACGCCGATGACCCCTCCACGTCGATGCCGTGCGATCCAACCCAACACAGTCGAGGCGGTTTCACGGGCCTTCAGTCTTGCGTACAACACACTCGCGTATTCCGCTGCAATCACCGCCGCCGCAGGTGTCATCGACATCAGGTACACGGTGCGTTTGCTCGAGGCCAGTGTCAGCACGGCGAACTGCGCCAGCAGCCACAGCGTAAAAAACAGCAAGTAACGATTGGCCATCAGACTTTTGCGAAAGTGCCACAGCCCCAGATACACCAGAATGTTCCAGGGTAAAAACGCTTGCGGCAGCTTGGCCAGGTAGTAATAGAACGGCTCGTAATGCCCTGCTTCAACGAAGGAACCGCTAAAGCGCCCGACGCTGTTGGTCAGCAATACATCCGTCACCGCTTGTATGCCACCACGCTGATACAGCAACGCGAGCCAGACCAACAACGGCACCAACCCCAGCAACGTCAGCAGTCCGGGGCGCAGCCAGTCCGAGAGGGTCAGGCGTTTGTCGATCAGGGTTTCGGCCAACAGATACGCGAAAATCACCACGCCCGGCATCGCCAGGCCCAGCACGCCTTTGCTCAAGGTGGCGATGGCAATTCCTGAAGCAAACAGCAACGCATTACCGAGCGTCGACTGGCGTTGCGGTTGCCTCACACCCTGGAAAAACGCCAGCAACGCCACGGTCACACCCAAGGCCAGCAAGGCGTCTTCGCCGACGCTACGCACATTGCTCCAGTAGCTGGCCATGGTTGCGAGCAGGATGCCCGCCGTCCACGCGATTTCTTTGGGGGGGCCGAATCGGCGCAGCATCGCGTAAAGAACCATCACGCTGAACAACCCGGCAAAGGCCGACGCCAGCCGCACCGCCCACGGGGTGCCACCGAACACGCGGATCGCCGTGGCGTCGAGCCATAGGCTCAAGGGAGGTTTTTCCAGAAACGGCTCGCCGAACAAGCGTGGTGTCACCCAATCGTTGTCCAGGTGCATTTCCATGGCGATCCCGGCCACTCGAGCCTCTGTGGAACCTTGCAATTGGTAATTGCCCAGCGCGAAGAAAAACAGCAAAGCAGCAAGCAGAAACAGGGAGGAGGCAGCGCGCGACATGGGCTTGTGGTGACCGGGAAGGAGGGTGGAGAGCCGATCATAGGCAACGAAAGCTGAACGATATGTGAACGCTGGGTGGATGTTTCCTTCAGGCAAAAAAAAGCCCGCGGGAGGGCGGGCAAACCGTCGTTTCTTGAATGAGCGTGTGCACTGTACCGATTGCCGAGGCGCGTAGGGGTGAAGAAAAGTTCATCTAGATGAACGCCCCTGCACGCGAGTGCCTATGGCAAATGATCGGCTGCAAAGTCCACTTCTGAACGTGCCGTTAACCGGCCCTTGCGGCAGGCTTGCTGGAAGCGTTCGTAGTCGCGCTCATTCTGTTCGGTATAGCTTTTTGCATACTTGAACAGCGCATCGGCCAGCGCGTCGCTCTTGCCGACATACCCGCTGATCTGTGCCGCATAACCGGAGGATTTGGCATGCGCACGGGCGAGGGCGCGGCCGCAGACTCGCCCATAGGCCGCGAAAGTCTCCGCATCGAAGGTTTCGAGTTCGGCGGAAATTTTCATGTCGCGCAACTGGCGCACATAAAAGTGTCGACCGCTGGGGCCGGTGGTCCAGCCGAGGAACAGGTCGCTGGCCGATTGCATCAGCCGTTGACCATCGACCACCCGTTGACCGTCATGGCGTACCCGTGACTTGGCCTTCACGTAATCGGCCAGCACTGAGCGCCGCGCTTCCTTGAATTGCAGGAACAGCRGGAACTCCTGGTCATCCGTCAGCAATGCCACCAGGCAACGCGTGCCAACGCTGCCGACACCCACCACTTTGAACGCCAAGTCTTGAACATGAAACCGAGCGAGCAATTCGCGTCGGTCGGTTTGCAGTGTGTTTCGGTAATCACGCATGAAGGTTTCGTATAGGGGCCGCCAGTCCGCAAGGCGCAACCAGTCATCCTCGGCATCAAGCAGTGTGGTGTGTTTGTGCAGGTGGAAAATTTCCGGCAGGTCATCGCGAATAATCAGGCGACCTTGAGCGTCGCGCTCGCTGATTTTGGGCAGCAGTTCAGCATGTGTACGCCGTTCGGCTTTTTCGATAGCGCGTTCCACGTGCTCCAGCGTGCTTTTGTTCGCCTGCTTGAGCAGATCGTCATAACTGATGGACTCGTACCAGTTTTCCAGCGAGCCTTGTTGGGCGCACTCGAACATGGTTTGTTGGTAGGCGCCGACCACTTGGCGGCAGACGGTTTCTTCAACCGTCTCACCGTGGCGCAGGTCGCGGGCCGCCACCATGAAACTCGCCACCAGACGTTTCAGGTCCCATTCCCAGGGGCCGGGATGGACTTCGTCGAAATCGTTGACGCTGAACAACAGGTTGCGCTCGGGCGTGGCAAATCCGCCGAAGTTCATCAAGTGGCAATCGCCACAGATCGTCGAAATCAGGCCCATGTTCGACGTGCCCGCCAAGTCGTGGGCTTGCAGCAGTGCGTTGCCGCGATAAAAGGTAAAGGGCGAAACCAGCATGCGCCCATAACGCAGCTCGACCAGCGATTTGATCCGGCCTTCACTGGACCGCTTGATCAGCGGCAGCGGATCACGCGTTACTTTCCCGGTGGACGCCTGCGAACTGCGCGGGCAGCTTTTGCGAGCATCCTTGCCTTGCTTCAAGCGGTCTTCGAGGGGCGTCATGAGGGCTCTTTTCTGGTCGGCATAAAAAGACGAATTCGAACTGAGTGTAGAAGGGCTTTGCAGGCTCATCCGAAGTGTTTGAGCAGCGACTAATCTGTCCTTCATGCCCTGATGACTTCTCGCTGCCCGGCAACAAGGAGGTTTGTGCTCTCACTGCTGATTTCGCTGCTGCTGGCCTTCCTGATCGGCTGGGTGTCCCAGCGCATGGGCATGTGCCTGGTCAATGCCACGGGGCAGTTGCTCAAGGGGCGGCCGACGTTGTTTGTGGCGTTGATCACGTGCGGTTTGTTCGGCCTGTTACTGGCGCCGCTCTACGCATTGCTGGGTGTCAGTCAGCCGCTGTTCATTCCTGAAATCGGCTACCTGTCACTGGTCGGGGGCGGGCTGTTGTTTGGTCTCGCCTCGGTCCTCAATGACGGTTGCAGCGTCGGCACACTCACCAAACTCGCCAGCGGCAACCTCAACAAAGCCTTCACCCTCTTCGGCTGGGTGCTGGGGATCGTCCTCTGGTACCACCTGAACATGCTCGCCGAACACAAAGCCCTGCAAATGCCGACCATCACCAGCCGCCACTACTGGCTGACCCTGGGCATCGTCCTGCTGGTGCTGCTTTTGCTGATCCGCGTTCACGGTGACAAACACCTGGTCCTGTCCAGCATGCTGCTGGGCGCCCTGACCAGCGCCCTCTACACCTTCGAACCGCTGTGGACCCCGAGCGTATTCATCTACAACGTTTCGCAACTGTTCTGGGACTCGGGGGACAGCTCCCTGACCAGCCGGCGGGTGGCCGTGTTCGTCGTGCTGTTGCTGGGGATGCTCAGCTACACGCTGCATCGCCGAACCTTCAGCTACCAGCGGTTTGACGTGATGGCCGCAGGGAAGCATTTGCTGGCGGGGGTGCTGATGGGGATTGGGGCGTCGATGATGCTGGGGGGGAATGACTCGCAGATCTTGTTGGTGTTTCCAACGATGACGTGGGTGGGGGCGGTGCCGTTGGGGGCGATTGTTTTGGGGATATTGGTGGGGGTTGGAGTGAGGCGGATTAGCGGCCGAATTTGATAAGTCAGCAATTCGGGTTAGCTTGAATGTTGTGTATACGGTACATTGAGTTATAAATGTTACGGTAGCTGCACATGGACTATTCTCTGATCATCACTCGCCTTGGCGATCAAATACGCGAAAAACGTATCAATCGTGGACTGACGCAAGCCCAGCTTGCCGAACTCGCCGGGCTGACACGATACAAAGTTATCGCGGTAGAAAAGGGCACCGTTTCCGTCGGAATGATCGCTTTTGCGCGAATTCTAGCCGCACTGGATTGTGAACTATCGGTCATTCCCGCGGCGATGCCGACGCTGGAAGAACTTGGGGATATGTTCGAATGAAAATGACCTCTCTGAACGTCAGTACACCGGAGGGTCGTAGCGGCAGGATCCTCACTAGCGGCCAGGATTTCCTCTTTCGTTATGACGAAGATGCATTGCCTCCCATGGCAATCAGTTTGTCGATGCCAGTGAGACCTGATGAGTTCCGTCGGCGTGAACTGCACCCTATTTTTCAGATGAACTTGCCGGAAGGTTATGTCCTGGAGCAATTACGTAATCGGTTGGCTAAAACCGTCAATGTCGATCCGATGTTGTTACTCGCCCTTTCCGGTAGCAGCTCTCCCATAGGACGAGTTCAGGTGCGCTCCGAAACTGTCGATACCTTGCTGGCAGAACAACAGTTTCCGGGTGAAAAGCTCGATGAGATTCTGACGTGGGACGGAGCTGAAGATATCTTCGCTGATCTACTTGACCGCTACATTCTGCGTGCAGGTATTTCCGGTGTTCAACCCAAGGTGTTGGTACCTGAACAGCAGGAAACTGATTTGCCACGAGTCACTTCGAAAACATCTGACTTGATAATCAAAAGTGGTCGGGAAGAGTTTCCAGGGCTGGCGATCAATGAATTTCTTTGCATGTCCATTGCCAGGGAAGCGGGCATTCCCGTCCCGGAATTTTTCCTGTCCGATAATGCGCAGTTGTTTGTCATGCGGCGCTTTGACAGGGACGATCAGTTAAATCCGATTGGCTTCGAGGACATGGCAGCGTTGATGGGGCTTTCGGCCGATCAGAAATACAGCAAAAGTTACGCGGCAATTGCCAAGGCGGTACGGCTGTTTTGTCCGGCTAAACATTTGCAGTCTTCACTTGATCAACTGTTCGATAGCGTCGCCTTGAGTTGCATCGTCGGAAACGGTGACGCTCACCTGAAGAACTTTGGCTTGCTCTACTCCGAACCTACGCAGCGCGATGCGCATCTGGCGCCGGCTTATGACATCGTCAACACCACGGCCTATATCCCGGAAGATGTCTTGGCGCTGGATTTGGCAGGTAACAAGTCATTATTTGCCTCCCGCCAAGGGGTGCTGGAGTTTGCACAGACGTGTGAAATCGAGCGGCCGAAGGAGCGTGTCCAGAAGTTGCTGGCGGCGGTGGAGGCGGTGCTTGATCGTTACCCGCAGCATCGGGAGCGAGCGCCTCATGTAGTCACTGCCATTCAACAAGCGGCAGCGCCATTTATGCTGTCGTTTGGGTAATCGCGAATACCGAATGGCCTTYCACTGTAGTCAGCTCATTGAGTGCACGGGCCAATGCGTGGGGAGGGCCCTCAGAAGGCTGGGGGCGTGCTGAGCCTGTTGACTAGAAACACTTTGCTGAAAAAAAAGCACCTGCGATGTTTTCGTCAGGTGCTTTTTTTCATGAGGCAGACTCAATAGCCATTCTGTTACATCGTCGACACTTGCGCCTGCAATCGGCGACCGACGACATCCAGCAAATCGCAGCCATCGCGCAGCGACGTCACCAACACCCGTGCCAGTTCACTGTGAACACCCTCGCCAACAGCGATGCTCTCCAGCAATTGAGTCGCGGTGCGGATGCGGTAAGCCGCGGTTTCGTGCAACACGTCCAGCGGTGCCTGGGTGTCGATCAGCAACGACGCGATGGTGCAGTCGATGCCGGTGACAGGCATGTATCGATCCATGACAAACCCTCCATTGTGTAAAAAAACACGACCACTCAGTGATTGGCGGATGCAACCTCGGGCAACCCGTCGGGCGGGTCGAGGTTGTCCAGAGCACGGTTTACCAGCAGCTCGGCGAGTACGCTCAGTTGCTGAATGGCCAGTGCCACGTTGCGACGAGAGCCTTCGAGTTCACAAGCGAGGTCGGTGGTCATGACGTTGAGGGAAGCGAGGGTTTCGCAGGCGTGGGCCAGCAGGGTGGGAGTGTCGACGTCGGGGAGGAGGGTGAAGATGTGGCTGATGGGGTCGGGGCGTTTTGGGTTGCGGAGGCGGGTGCTGATGGTGCGTTCGGTGGTTTTGGATAGGTCTGATAAATCGAGGGGTTCTGACTCGGAAAGAGTCGGAACTTCAGGTTGGTTCGGGTTAGTTTTTTTCATAAAGGAACTCCATTTATTTTCTGGATCTCCACTTTTTCGGCCTGTCAAAACCGTTCGCTGGTTCACAGCGAAGAACCAAGGTTATCTGCCGGACGTGGTGTCCGCCAGTTCATGAAAGTCGATACGAGTTGCGGGAAGTTTCCTAGGGCGTGGACTACATATTTTTTTGCTGGGAAATCGGTCAATGCTGATCAGTTAAGCAATAACGCGATCCGTAGCAGCTGGCGAAGCCTGCGTCCGACTGCGCAGCAGTCGTAA
>NZ_JBFUBK010000129.1:0-16356 GCF_056405815.1 Pseudomonas sp. P1_F1_2
AGCCCGCTCCCACAGGGTCCTTGTGTTGTTTGGGGCAGGGCTCAGGGCTTGGTGGGAATGCCGTACTTGCGCAGGCGAATGGYGATGGCGCTGTGCGACGTTTGCAGCCGCGCCGCCAGCAAGCGGCTGGAGGGATAACTGCGGTAAAGCTGTTCCAGCAGGTGCTTTTCAAAGCCTTCGACGGCAGCTTCGAGGCTGCCCACTTCACCGTCGTTTTGCCGCTCTACAGCGGTTCTGGCAATGTCCAGATCGTCGATGTCCACCAGCGGGTTTTCGCAAATCGCCGCCGCCCGGAAAATCACGTTTTGCAGCTGCCGAACGTTGCCCGGCCAGCGGTTGCCGAGCAGGGCAGGAAAGGTGCTTGGGGCCAAACGGCACACCGGACGCTGGATCTGTGCGCAGGCCTGCTGCATGAAGTGGTTGGCCATCAACAGGATGTCGTGGCCGCGCTCACGCAGCGGCGGCACTTGCAGGTTGAGGACATTGAGACGGTAGAACAGGTCCTCTCGAAAGTGACCTTCAGCGACCATTTTTTCCAGGTCGCGGTGGGTGGCGCTCAGCACCCGAACGTTGACCTTGACCTCGCGATCGCCACCGACCCGACGGAAGCAGCCATCGCTTAAAAAGCGCAGCAACTTGGCTTGCAGGTAGGGCGACATTTCACCGACTTCGTCGAGGAACACTGTGCCTTGGTCTGCCAGTTCCAGCAGGCCGAGTTTGCCGCCACGCTGGGCGCCGGTGAAGGCCCCGGCGGCGTAGCCGAACAGTTCGCTTTCGGCGAGACTTTCCGGGAGGGCTGCGCAGTTCAACGCCAAAAACGGTGAATCGCGCCGCGTGCTGATCGCATGGCAAGCGCGGGCCACCAGCTCTTTGCCGGTGCCGGTTTCCCCCTGGATCAACAGCGGCGCGTCGAGCGTGGCCACGCGTTGGGCACGGGCCTTGAGCGTGCGAATCGCCGGGGATTCGCCCAGCAGCGCATCGAACCCTTCGGCATGGTCATGGTGCAGCGCCGACAGGCGTTCGCCGATGCGGTTCGGGTGATACAGCGTCAGCAGGGCGCCGGCATCGGTGATCGGCATGGCGTCCAGCAGCAACGTCTGGCCGCCCAGGCTGACCTCGTGCATGGGCAGGCGGAAGTGGTGTTCGATCAGCGTCTGTTGCAGCGACGGATCATCGAACAACGCGGTCAGCGATTCACCGGCCGGTTCGCGACCACACAAAGCGATCAGCGCCGGGTTGGCCAGCAATACAAAACCGCGGTCATCCACCGCCAATACCGCATCGGTGCTGGCCGCCAGCAAGGCATCGAGTTGCAAGCTTCGGCGTTGCCCCGGAAGGATGTCGACCATCGTCACCGCTTGCACACCTTGTACGCCGAGAAACGCCTCGCGCAGCTCTTCCAGAACATCGACGCCGAGGGTCGGTGCATCGATGTAAACGTTCGGTGGCACCATCTCGACGGCGTCCAGATTGAACCGGCGCCCACCGAGCAGGGCCAGTACTTCCTGGGTGATGCCGACGCGGTCGATGAAGGTGACGTGGATGCGCATAACGGGCCTGCAAGGGTGGCGAACGGGGTGGTGGCGTCAATGAGTATGCCGGGCAGTGTTGACCTGTGGCGAGCGCAGATCAGCCATTGCCGGTTTTACGCGAGCACGCGGCCAGGTCTTCGAGGAACGCCTGGAGGATCGGCGGCGGCGCGGTGCCGCGTCGGGTAATCACGTCGAACGGCGACATCAATTGCAAGCTGTTCGGCGCCAGTTGATGCATCTCCCCGGTCTTGATCCACTGGCTGGCGAAGTGCGCCGGAAGAAACCCCAGATAGGCCCCGGAGATCAGCAAAATGGCGAGCGCCTCGATGTTGTCGACGGTGGCCGCGGCTTTGCTGACGCCCAGGTGTTCAAGGTCGTATTGCTGCATGTAGCCGCGCACGACAATCCGGCTCGCGGCGATTTCTTCGAGCAGTTCATCACCTTCGGCCTTACTGCCATACAGCGGATGCCGCCGCCCGCAATACAACCCCAACGCTTCCTGATACAGCGGTGTGTGCAGCAGGCCTGGAACGTGGATCGGGAAGTGCCCGATGGCCAGGTGCAACCGGCCGTCGAGTACGCGTTCTTCGAGTTCGGCGGGGGTGCCCACGTACACGTTGAGGTGCACGTCGTGCCCCCGGGACACAAAGCGCTGAGTGGTGCGCGGCAGCGGCGAATCGGGGTCGGTGATGGTGGTGTCGATGATCCCCAGGTTGAGTTTGCCGCTGATGTGCTGCTTGAGCACGTCGGCGTCCATGCAGAAATTTTCCACCGCCGACAGCAGGCGCTGGGTGGCTTCATGAATGGCCACGCCTTGCTCGGTCAAGCGAAAGCCGCTGCGCCCGCGCTGACAGAGTTTGACCCCCAGTCGGGTCTCCAGATGAGTCATCTGTTCGCTGATGGTTGACTGGCCGGCGTTCAACGCCGCTTGCGCTGCGGAAAAGCCGCCGCACCTGACAATCGTGGCAAACACCCTGAGTAATTTCAGATCGACATCGTGCAGTTGAATCACGTTGGATCTCCCGCGTGTGGATGCATCGGTAATGCCGATATGAGTATCTGATGTTTAGCATTTTTTCCACGAAAACCTGCGCCCATAGTCATTCCAACGGCGGTCGCCTTGCAGTCCGCCCAGCCGATAACAAAAAGTGGAGAGGCTTGAAATGTCGAACAACGGTTATGAATCCGGTCGTCTGAACCTGCCATTCGTGGGTCATTGCACCTTTGGCAAATCCCCGGTGTGCACCGATTGGGACGCGCTGGATGCCGACGTCGCGGTGCTTGGCGTTCCCAACGACATGGGCACCCAATGGCGCTCCGGCGCACGCTTCGGACCACGCGGGATTCGCGAAGCATCGACGCTGTTTTCCTTCGGCCATGCCGGCGCCTATGACCACGAAGACGACGTGATGTACCTGACCGCCGCCGACGTGCGCATGGTCGATGTCGGCGACGCCGATATCGTGCACACCGACATGGTCACCAGTAACAAGAACACCGAATACGCCGTGCGCAAGATTCTCGATGCCGGTGTCATGCCGGTGGTGCTCGGCGGCGATCACTCGGTGCACGCGCCGGTGATCAAGGCGTTCGAGGGCCGTGGCCCGATCCACATCATCCACTTCGATGCGCACCTGGACTTCGTCGATGAACGCCACGGTGTGCGCTACGGCCACGGCAACCCGCTGCGCCGCGCCTCGGAAATGAACCACATCGTCGGCATGACCCAGATGGGCATCCGCAACGTGTCGTCCTCCAACCGCGATGACTACGAAGCGGCCCACGAGGCGGGTTCGAAGATTCTCTCGGTACGTGATGTACGTCGCCTCGGCGTCGAGGGTGTGCTGGCGTTGATCCCGCAGAACATCAATTACTACATCACCATCGATATCGACGGTTTTGACCCTTCCATCGCCCCGGGCACTGGCACGCCAAGTCACGGCGGCTTCCTCTACTACGAAGTGCTGGAAATCATTCAGGCCCTGGCCAAGCGCAGCAAGGGCAACATCGTCGGCATGGACCTGGTGGAGGTTGCACCGGTGTATGACCCAACCGGCATGACTTCGATTCTCGCCGCGCAACTGCTGCTCAACAGCATCGGTTTCATCTTCCACGAGCGGGCCAAGGTGCGTGCGGCCGAAGGCGAAGCCACTCCGGCCTGACGGCACGGATCGATCCTCGAACCACAGTGACCCGGCAGGACCTGACTGCCGGGCAGAGAGAATAAAAATGGACACGATCGTTAAGCAGTACCTGCAGAAATTCGGCGTCTCCGAAGCGACCCAGACCTTCCTCAGCAAGGTGCAGAAAATGTTCATCGGCGGTGCTTTTGTCGAGGCCAGCGACGGGCAGACGTCCGATGTCATCGAGCCGTCGACCGAAGGCCTGATCACGCGCATTCCGATGGGCACCACCGATGACCTGGACCGCGCCGTGCAAGCGGCTCGCGCGCAGTTTGACGGCGGCGCCTGGCGCCAGGCCAAACCGGCCGAACGCGAACGGCTGATCCAGCGCCTGGCTGACCTGATTGAACAGAACGCCGAGGAGCTGGCGCAAATCGAATCGATCGACATGGGCAAGTCCGTAGCGTTTGCCAAAGACGTCGATATCCAGGGCACAGTCGACACCCTGCGTTATTTCGCCGGTTGGGCGACCAAGCTTCACGGGCGCACCGTCGAGCCCTCGCTGCCGGGCAATTACCTGGCCTATACGCGCAAAGAACCGGTGGGTGTGGTCGGCGCTATCGTGCCATGGAACTTCCCGTTGCAAACCATGGCCTGGAAGCTCGGCGCCGCCCTGGCGACCGGTTGCACCGTGGTGGTCAAACCCGCCGAGCTGACCTCGCTGTCGGCCCTGCGTTTTGCCGAACTGGTGCAGGAAGCCGGCATCCCGGATGGCGTCATCAACATCGTGTCCGGGCGCGGCAGCGTGGTCGGCGCCGCCATGGCCACGCACCCTGGCATCGACAAACTGACCTTCACCGGCTCGACCCCGGTCGGCCAGACTGTCGGCCGCGCAGCGCTGGAAGACATGAAGCGCCTGACGCTCGAACTCGGTGGTAAATCGCCGGTCATCGTCTGCGCCGACGCCGACATCCCGGCCGCCGCTCAAGCGGTCGCCAACGGCGTGTTTTTCAACTCCGGGCAGGTATGCGACGCCGGTACACGGGCCTATATTCATAGCAGTGTCTACGACGAATTCCTGCGTGAACTGATCGCCTATACCCGCACGTTGAAAATCGCACCGGGCCTGGACCCTGACTGCTTCATCGGTCCGCTGGTGTCGGCGCTGCAAAAGCAACGCGTGACCGAGTACATCGAAACCGGCAAGCAGGAAGGCGCCGAACTGGTCTACGGCGGCCAGCCCGTCGATGGCCCGGGCTTCTTCGTCGAGCCGACCATCTTCGCCCATTGCCGCAACGACATGCGCATTGTCCAGGAAGAGATCTTTGGCCCGGTGCTGGTCACCGCACCGTTCGACGATGAGGAAGAGGCGCTGGCCTTGGCCAATGACTCGGTGTACGGCCTGGCCGCAGCACTCTATTCCAATGACCTGGGCAAGGTGCACAGCCTGATTCCACGGCTGAAGGCCGGTTCGGTCTACGTCAATGCCCACGGCACCCTCGACCCGTCGATGCCGTTCGGTGGCTACAAGCAGTCCGGATTCGGCAAGGACCTGGGCGCCGAGCAGCTCGATTACCTGCTCGAAACCAAGGCCGTCTGGATCACGCTGCCCTGAGTCACGGCTGACGTCTTTCTGTCGGTTCAGCCGCAACGCAATCCGTAGCAGCTGGCGAAGCCTGCGTCCGGCGGCGCAGCCGTCGTAAAACCAGTGAGGGTGGTGTGTCTGGTAAGCCTTGGTCATCGGGTTTACGACGGCTGCGCCGCCGGACGCCGCCTTCGGCAGCTGCTACACGGTTCGCGGCATCTTCAACAACAGGGAACGGCAAGGATGCGCCCGGGCGTCGTTCACCCGAAAGAATGCAGTTATTCCGTCATGATCTTCCAACAATAAGAGTCCATCATGAACACTGACGCCAAAGCCGCTCCTAGCGTGTCGCTTCTCGATGATAAACCGATCGTCGAAAGCCATTCGATCGACTTCATCCCGGAACACGAACGCACCGACAAACTGTCCAGTCAAGGCCCGTTCTGGTTCCTCGGCAACTTCACCTTCTTCACCATGACCATCGGCTTCGTGGGCCCAAGCGTCGGCCTGACCGCGCTCTGGACGACACTCGCCGGCACGCTGGGCATCATGTTCGGCACGCTGTTCATGGCGTTTCACGGTTCGCAAGGTCCGCACCTGGGCCTGCCACAAATGATCCAGTCGCGCGCGCAGTTCGGCTATCGCGGTGTGATTCTGGTCCTGCTGGCGACGCTGTTTGTATTTGCCGGGTTCAACATCGTCAACCTGGTGTTGATGATGCAGGGCCTGCACACGCTTTTCGGTTTCAACCCCGCCGTGATCGCGGTGGCGGTGACGATACCGGCGGCGGTCCTGGCCATCCTCGGTCATGACTGGATGCACCGCAGTTTCAAATGGGCGTTGTACTTGACGATTCCGCTGTACGGGCTGGTCACGCTGGCGGTGATGATGGGTTGGGTGCCTGATGCGGCGATGCCAGTGCTCGCCGCCGGTGAGGTGGCGCCTGCTCCGTTGGGCTTCAACTGGACCGGTTTCATCGCCCAGTTCGCGGCGGCGGCCAGTTACAACATCGCCTACGCGCCTTACGTCTCCGACTATTCGCGTTACCTGCCGAAAAACACCTCCAGCGGCAAGCTGATTGCGGTGGTGTTCCTGGGCGCGTCGTTGTCCGGTGCGTGGATGATTTCCGTCGGTGGCTGGCTGGCCGATCACCTGCACTCCACCGATGTGCTGGTGGCGCTTGGACAAGTCGGCAACACCGTTTCACCGCTGATCGGTACGGCGGTGGTGGTGATCACGATTCTGGCGTTCCTGCCGGTGATTGCGATGAACATCTACAGCGCGAAACTGACCACGCTGACCTGCGTCGACTCCATCAAGCACATCGAGCCGACGCGCAAGGCGCGGATCCTGGCGATCGGTTTTGTGATCCTGCTGCAACTGGGCGTGGCCCTGAGCATCCAGAGTTCGGGCAAAGGCTTGTCGGTGCTGGGGATCTACCTGGTGGTGATGCTGTACTTCCTGGTGCCCTGGACCTCGGTCAACCTCACCGACTATTTCTTCGTGCGCAAAGGCCGCTATGCCATCCCGCACTTCTTCATGCCCCACGGCAATATCTACGGCAGCTGGGGCCTGCGTGGCATCGCCGCGTATGCCATCGGTTTTATCTCGATGATCCCGTTCTTCTACATCTACGACGGCGTTGAGCAGCGTGAGGTCTATGTCGGCCCGCTCGCCAAGGCGCTGGGCAGCATCGACATCGCCTGGCTGGTCGGGCTGATCGTATCGGGCCTGGTTTACTACTGGTTCAGCCGCTCGATCGACCTCAAGCGTGAAGAAGCCGTTATCCAGCACATCGAGAAAACCTCTCCTCAATACACCACTGGCGATTCGCTGACCCAACGTTCGACGCCGGTATTCAACGAATCGACAGCCGGGAGATAACCATGGCTACGCAAAATTACGACTACATCATCATTGGCGCAGGCTCGGCGGGTTGTGTGTTGGCCAACCGCTTGAGCGAAGACCCGGACACCTCGGTTCTGGTCCTGGAATTCGGTGGTAGTGATCGCAGTGTGGTGATCCAGATGCCCAGCGCGTTTTCGATTCCGATGAACACCAAGAAATACAACTGGCGCTACGAAACCGAGCCGGAGCCGTTCCTCAACGGCCGGCGCATTCACTGCCCGCGCGGCAAGGTGTTGGGCGGCTCCTCTTCGATCAACGGCCTGGTCTATATCCGTGGCCACGCCTATGACTTTGACGAGTGGGAATCGCTCGGCGCACAGGGCTGGGGCTACCGCAATTGCCTGCCGTACTTCAAACGGGCAGAACATTACGAGGAGGGTGGCGACAGCTACCGTGGGCAAACCGGGCCGTTGCACACCACCAACGGCAACCACATGAAAAACCCGCTGTACGGGGCGTGGGTCGAAGCCGGCGCGGAAGCGGGTTACATCAAGACCGACGACTGCAACGGCTACATGCAGGAAGGGTTTGGCGCCATGCACATGACCGTGAAAAACGGCGTGCGCTGCTCTACCGCCAACGCCTATTTGCGCCCGGCGATGGGCCGTCCGAACCTGACCGTGATCACCCACGCGATGACCCGTCAGATCCTCCTTGAAGGCAAGCGCGCCGTTGGCGTGATGTATGACCACCAAGGCCAGACTCATAAGGTTTTTTGCAACCGCGAAGTGCTGATCGCGTCCGGCCCCATCGGTTCGCCGCACCTGCTGCAACGTTCCGGAATCGGCCCGGCCGAGGTCCTGCGCAAAGCCGGGATCGGCGTGCGCCATGACCTGCCTGGGGTAGGTGAGAACCTGCAGGATCACGCCGAGGTGTACATCCAGTTCGGCTGCAAGGAACCGGTGACCCTTAACAGCAAAATGGATCCGCTGAGCAAACTGATGATCGGTCTGCGCTGGCTGCTGTTCAAGGACGGGCTCGGCGCCACCAACCATTTCGAGGCGGGTGGGTTCATTCGCTCGGACAAGGGGTTGCGCTGGCCGGACATTCAGTTCCACTTCCTGCCTGCCGCCATGCGTTATGACGGCAACAAACCGATCAAGGGCCATGGCTTCATGGTGCTCACCGGGCCGAACAAACCCAAGAGCCGCGGATATGTGCGCGCGGTTTCGGCTGACCCGTATGAGCATCCGCAGATTCAGTTCAACTACCTGCAACGGGAAGAGGATCGCGAGGGCTTCCGCCGCTGCATCCGGCTGACCCGGGAGATTATCGGCCAGAAAGCGATGGACCGTTTCCGCGATGGCGAAATCGCACCGGGCGCACAGGTGACCAGCGATGAAGACCTGGATGCCTTCGTGCGTGAAAACCTCGAAAGCACCTACCACCCCTGCGGCTCGTGCCGCATGGGCGAGGACGACATGGCGGTGGTGGATTCCGAGCTGCGGGTGCATGGCATCGCCGGGTTGCGCGTGATCGACTCGTCGGTGTTCCCGACCGAACCGAACGGTAACCTCAATGCACCGACCATCATGCTCGCCGAGCGGGCCAGCGATCTGGTGCGCGGACGCACCATGCTGCCGGCTTCCGACGCGCCTGTCGGCCTTGTGCAAGATTGGGAAAACAGCCAGCGGTCGACGCTGCCGGGACGCAACGTCCGGGTTTGATGTGTTCGACAAGAATCAGGTCGCCGGTCGGGCGACCTGATTGGTTTTTCTCTTATGAAATCAAAGGCTTATTGATCCAGTGCGACGGTCACTGCCGTGTCTTGAAGCGTCTCCTATACTGATCCGCGTTGGCAGGTTCAACACCGATCCTGAATGCCGTTGGAGACGTCCCCCATTCCGACGGTTTTCCCTACGACCCCACAGTAAGGAGAACGAACATGGCAATCCGCATTGGCGACGAGGCACCGGACTTTACCGTCGAAAGCACCGAAGGCACGCTGAACTTCCACGAGTGGATTGGCGACAAATGGGCCATCCTGTTTTCCCATCCCAAGGACTTCACCCCGGTATGCACCACTGAGCTGGGCTACATGGCAGGGCTAAAACCGGAGTTCGACAAGCGCAACACCAAGATCGTCGGACTCAGCGTCGACCCGGTCAGCAATCATGCAAGCTGGGCCAAAGACATCGAAGAAACCCAGGGGCACGCCGTCAACTACCCGATGATCGGTGACGAAAACCTGGTCGTGGCGAAGCTCTACGACATGATCCATCCGAATGCCAGCGGCGGCGCCCGCACCGCCGTAGACAACGCCACCGTGCGCTCTGTGTTCATCATCGGCCCGGACAAAAAGGTCAAGGCCATGCTGATCTACCCGATGAGTGCCGGGCGAAACTTCGATGAAGTACTGCGTCTGCTGGATTCCCTGCAATTGAATGCCAAACACACCGTCGCCACTCCGGTGAACTGGCGTCCGGGGGAGGACGTGATCATCCCCACGTCGGTGTCCGATGAAGACGCACGCAAGAAATACCCCGATGGCTTCAAAACCATCAAGCCTTACTTGCGCACGGTTGCGCAGCCCAAGTAATGCCTCGCTGAGGAGCCTCAACATGGTCGTACAAGCCCTTCGTGTCGACGCCACCCACCTCGACAAGGTGGCACGCCTTTTCGACGCCTACCGAGGCTTTTACGGCCAGCCCTCGAACCTGACGCAATCGCGCGAATTCATCGCCGAGCGCATCGCCCGGGACGAATCGGTGATGTTCCTCGCCGAGGACGCCACGGGGGATGCGCTGGGTTTTGTGCAGTTGTACCCCACCTTTTCCTCCATCGACGCCCACCGCACATGGTTGCTCAGCGACCTGTTCACCAGCCCCCAGGCCCGAGGGCGAGGGGTCGGGACGTTGCTGATGAACACCGCTCGCGAATTTGCGGTGTTGAGCGGTGCCAAGGGCATGGTGCTGGAAACGGCCACCGACAATCTTGGTGCACAGCGTTTGTATGAGTCGTTGGGGTATGTGCGTGACGGGGGGTATTACACGTATTGCCTTGATTTGAAGCAGGGTTGAGAAGGAGCCGGGCCTTACGAAAGTGGCTGGGGCGGCAACCGTGCGTCATAAAACAGGCACCGTAAGACCTGCGACTGCTTTCAAATAATCGAAGAAATATCCCACAGGGTTTTAGGGTTGGCGACCGTCACCTTGTAGCGGCTAGTGAGTTGTACCAAGCTATTGAAGTTGCTAACTCAGCACTTCCTCAACATCCCTACCTTTATCGATTTGGCCGTGTGCCCGGTACACGGGAAATTGTTGTGCACCCCATTTATCTGGTGGTCTATAGAGTGACGGATCGAATTGAGATCGTGACCGTTTTGCATGCCCGGCAGGAATATCCCTGACTTTTGATTGGGCTGTTTCCAGGGCCTGTACACGACGCTCCGCTTATTCAGCTCCTTTGTTTTGGCGGTTGGCGAGCTTTAGTAACAGTACCTTTCCAGTTGATCCAACCCAAGCGCCACCAACGTCACGGCAAATTCCAGCCCTCTTGAAACCGCTCGTATTGCGCCTGCGGCATTTGCACCAGCAACGGTGACTCGCGAGGGTCCAGCCATTTGAGCAGCGCGGCAATATCTCCCTGATCCATGGCCGTGCAGCCCAGCGTCGGCGAGGTCGGGCCGCGCCAGATATGGAAGAAAATGCACGAGCCCGAGCCCGCATTGGCCGGGGTGTTGTGCTCGATGAAAATGCCTTGGCGGTAACCTGGCTCGTTGCGCATGTGCTCAGAACTGCTCCAGTCCTTGGCAATCTCCGCGCTGTCGACCAGTTCGTTGTAGCGTCTGGACTGGCCGTCATCCACGCATTCGGTGCTCGGTGTCAGCGAGAGGTACGGTAATTGGGTGTCGGCCGTGGTGTCGTAACCGAATGCCGTTCCGAGTTTGAAGACCCCGGCCGGTGCCTTTCCGTCGCCTTCGCGTTTGACCGGGCCTTCACCGGCGTCAACGCTGGCAAGTCCCTTGCCCCAACCCATGCCGTTTTTACCCACCATCACTGGAAACGCATCCCCAACTTTTCGAAAGGAGGTGCCGTCGCGCTCATAGCGCTGTGCGGTGCCCTGGATGTCATCCCAGTTTTTGCTGGTAACCACAATCAACTGGCCACTGGCAGCGATCGCGTCGCGGGTGCTGATGGGTGTAATCGGGAAGTCCATCACGTCCTTTGGCGCGCCTTCGCCACCGAACGCGAAGTGCCACCATTCCTTCGAATACCCGCTAAACCCTTCTTTCTCCATGGCGCTGCTCAGGCGCTGACGGTTTTCTTTTGCGGTGGCATTGATCGAAGGGTTGGCAGTGTGCGCGCGTTCATCGAAGCAATCGAACCCGGTGCCCATGTCGAGTGCGCCGTCATGCCAGCGCTGTTCATAGGGGGCCTTGCAATCGATGGGCGCGGCCAATGGCGTCCATTGGTCGGCGGGCAAGGCGTTCGGACCGGTCAGTGTCAGGTCCACGGTCGAGCCTCTGGAGTGCCCCGACACCCGCGCCACATAGCCCAGGCGCCAGAAGTCCTGTTTGTCCACCCGTGGATAGAACTCGGCCTTGCGTGGGTCGCCCGGTTCTGTCGCGAAGCGGCCCATGTCGGCGACGGCGCGGCTGGGTCGATAGCAATCGAATACCTTCAAACCGTAGCCCTGCAGGCGCAAGGCCGCCTGGACCCGGGCGAGGGCCTTGGCGGTGTCCACGGACAACAGGCATTCCGCAGCGTCGTAACCGTCGAGCCGGTGCCCGGTGAAGTTGTGAGCACCGGCATAACGCATATCCTGTTCTATGCTCGGGTCGATGGTGCGCAAATACACCATGTTCGCAGGCTTTTGTTCGGCACTGGCCATGCCGCAAATGACAAGGCTTATCAGTACCGTCAAAACGCGACTGCGCACCCTTGTCGTCTTCATACAATTTAAATAAATATGTAACAAGATTTCACCATTGGACAGGCAGGGTAACGGTGGCTTCGTGTCAACGATGTCACGGGCCTCAATGACTTATCAATGGTGCAGGGGATGAAGTTGAAGCGGGTCTCGAAAAATAATGAGGTGCTATGACTGTTCTGGTTACCGGAGCTGCCGGTTTTATTGGTTATCACACTGTTAAGCGTTTGTGTCAGCAAGGTCTTGAAGTGATCGGTATCGACAACCTCAACGACTACTACAGCGTAGAGCTCAAAAGGGCACGGCTCAAAGAGTTGGAGTCCTTGCGGGGTTTTCGTTTCCAGCGACTCGATATTGTCGATAAACCGGCCTTGATGACGTTGTTCAAAGAGCATGCTTTCACCGAGGTCGTGCATTTGGCAGCGCAGGCGGGTGTTCGCTATTCGCTGGACAACCCGGACATTTATGCGCAATCGAACCTGGTGGGTTTTCTGAATGTATTGGAAGCCTGTCGGCACCATCGCCCGGAGCATTTGATCTATGCGTCGAGCAGTTCGGTGTACGGCACTAACAGCAAAATGCCGTTCAGCGTCGAAGACGCCGTCGATCACCCGGTTTCGCTGTATGCCGCCAGCAAACGCGCCAATGAGATGCTCGCGCACAGCTATAGCCATCTCTACGGAATTCGTACCAGCGGCCTGCGCTTTTTCACCGTTTACGGGCCGTGGGGCCGGCCGGACATGGCCTTGTTCAAGTTCACCAAGGCGATCCTCAATGACGAGCCGATCGATATCTATAACTACGGCGAGATGGCCCGCGATTTCACGTATGTCGATGACATCGTTGAAAGCATTGCGCGCCTGCGGACAAAACCGCCGGTACAGGGCGATGACGGTGAAGCCGCCAACCGAATCTTCAACATCGGCCGGGGCGAACCCGTGCCGTTGCTGGCGTTCGTCGACTGTCTGGAAAACGTGCTGGGCATCAAGGCCCGGCGCAATTACTTACCGCTACAGGCGGGCGATGTGATCAAGACCTGGGCCGATGTGTCGGTGCTGGCGGACTGGGTCGATTTCCGCCCGCAAGTAGCGGTTGAAACCGGTGTGGCGGAATTTGTGAAGTGGTATCGCCACTTCTATCAGCTATGAAGCGTTCACCCTTGATGTCAACCAATAGCGGCGGGCGAACCCTGTGAGCCAAGATATTTTTGTATCGGTACTGATTCCGGCAAAGAACGAATCCAACAACCTCAAGCCCTTGATTGAGGAAGTGCGCGCCGCGTTGGCGGATGAAGCGTACGAAATCATTGTGGTCGACGATGGCAGTACCGACGCCACCTTGCACGAACTGCAACAGATCAAAAACGGCGGCCTGAGCACGCTGCGCATTCTGTGTCATGAGCGTTCGCTGGGCCAAAGCACCTCGCTTTACCATGCCGCGCTCGCGGCTCGCGGGCAGTGGCTGGCGACGCTCGATGGCGACGGTCAAAACGACCCGGCGGATATCCCCGGCATGTTGCAACTGGTGCGTGGCGGTCATGGTCCGGTCGACGTTCAACTGGTGGCCGGTCACCGGGTCAACCGCCGCGACACCGCGAGTAAACGCTGGGCGTCGCGTTTCGCCAATGGTCTGCGCCGGCGCATGCTCAACGACGCCACGCCGGACACCGGTTGCGGGCTGAAGCTGATCGAGCGCGCAGCGTTTTTGCGCTTGCCGTACTTCGACCATATGCATCGATTCCTGCCGGCGCTGATCCAGCGTCACAACGGCCGAATGATCGTCCACCCGGTCAACCATCGTCCCCGTACGGCCGGGGTGTCCAAGTACGGCAACCTTGACCGCGCGCTGGTGGGCATTCTGGATCTGGTCGGTGTCTGGTGGCTGATCAAGCGCACGCGCCTCAATACCAAGGCACTGGAGATCGAAGGATGAGTTTCTCCCGCGAAACCCTGTGGCTGGCGGTCGGTTTCATTGGCCAGATCGCCTTCACCGGTCGTTTTGTCTTGCAATGGTTGTACAGCGAATACCAGAAACGCAGCGTGATTCCCGTGGCGTTCTGGTACTTGAGCATCATCGGCAGCGCATTGCTGCTGGCCTACGCCATTTACCGCCAGGACCCGGTGTTCATTGTCGGTCAGGCGTTTGGCTCGATTGTTTATCTGCGCAATTTGCAGCTGATTGCCAAAAGCAAACTGGTGAAGGAATGAGTCATGCGTAGATCGCTATCGCCCGGTGTTGAATGCCTGGGCCTGATGTTGCTGGCGCTGCTGTTGATCGGCGCCGGATTGGGGCTGCGTCAGCCGCAGAATGTCGACGAGGAACGATTCCTGGGCGTTGCTCTGGAGATGTTGCACAACAGTTCGTGGCTCATTCCGCACCGGGCGGCAGAGATTTACGGCGACAAGCCACCGATTTTCATGTGGACCGTGGCGTTTTTCAGTTGGTTGACCGGGAAACCGGCCATTGCCCTGTATATTCCGGGCCTGTTGTCGGGCGTGACTGTTACCGCGGTGGTCTACGATCTGGGCCGCCGTTTGTGGAATCAGCGTATTGGCCGGATCGCGGCGCTGTTGTACCTGGCCACGTATCAGACTTACAGCATTCTGCAGACCGGTCAGATCGACAGCTTTCTGGTGCTGTTCACCTCGGTCGGCCTGTACGGCCTGGCGCGGCACCTGTTGCTCGGGCCGGCCTGGCGCTGGTTTTACCTGGGCTGCGCCGCCATGGGCGTGGGCGTGATCACCAAAGGGGTCGGGTTCGTCCCGGCATTGATGTTGATCCCTTATGCCTATGCCGTGCGCAAAGACTGGTCCGGCGTGGTGGCGATGCCGGGCGAGGCGCGCAAGTGGTGGCTGGGGTTGGCGGTGATGTTGGGTGCCACGGCGATCTGGTTGCTGCCCCTGGCGTTGTCCATCGTGCTCAACGGTGGCGCTGATGAAATCGCCTATGCCAAGGAAATACTGCTGCGTCAGACCGCAGGGCGATATGCCGCGGCCTGGGACCATCGCGAACCGTTCTGGTATTTCTTCGTTTATGTGATCCCGCAATATTGGCTGCCGCTGGTGCTTGCGTTGCCGTGGCTGGTGCCCGCGTGGCGTCGGCAGTTGCGCAAGCATGATGGTCGCGTGTTGGTGCTGCTGGGCTGGGTCATGCTGGTGGTGCTGTTTTTTTGCATCAGCAGCGGCAAGCGCAAGTTGTACATCTACCCGGCGCTGCCCGGGCTGGTGCTGGTGGCGGCACCGCTGATTCCCTGGTTGCTCAAACGCTGGTTCAGCCAGCGCCCGCGCGGTCGGCAGGTGTTCCAGGCGGTGGCTGTGATCTGGTTTGCGCTGTGGTTCGCCCGAGGGTTCATCGAACCGGTCAGGGACGGTGCCAACCCGCATAACGCGATCATGGAACAGGCCGCGACAATGACCGGTGGCGCGGAGCTGGTGTTGGTCAACTGGCGTGAGGGTCACTGGTTATACGCCCGGCAACCGATTGTGCATTTCGGCATGGCCGGCTCCTCGGTCGAGCAAGCGGCCCAATGGTTGCGCGATCACCCCAAGGCATTCGCCCTGGTCCCCGACGAGGAGCTGGGCAAGTGTTTCAATGCCCAGACCGCCCGTGAGCTGGGCGAGACCTCGCGCGCGGAGTGGTCGATTGTGGGCGCCGATGCGGACAACGGAACCTGTCATCCCRAGCCGCCTGCCAACGTCTATCACTTCACCTGGAACGAGCGGGTGAATGAGATGAGGGCGGCGCTGCGCTGAGGATGCGTTATCGGGCTCAGGGCTGATCCTGAGCCCGTTTACTGTTGTTTGATCAAATAAGGCAATTTGCTGGCCCCGCAAGCGCAAAACTATCGCCAAAATCACTTTATTTTCAGGTGGTTAGGGCTAATGCAAGTGCGCAACGTAGCTGTCACGATGATCTCGTTTGCCCTGGCAAGCACTGCCGGCGCTGTCCAGGCCAGGGAATTGATGCCCAATGACCGGTATATGTGCGACTGGGGTGCAGGAACGGCGGCGAGAGCGCAGGAACTCAAGCTGTCCGGGGTGTCGCTGTATGCCGCGCGCCAGAAGATTCAGGTTTATAAATTCAACAAATCGTGGATGCGCATGATGGCGATGGGCATTACCGAGCAAACCTACGACAGCCCTTCGCGCTACACGCCTGCTGCTGTGCGGCAGAGTTTCTATGAAGAATGCGTGCGGTTTAAGTTGGCGCGTAAATAACAACGCCCGAGCATGTAGCAGCTGGCGAAGCCTGCGTTCGGCTGCGTAGCAGTCGTAAATTCTGTACGCGCGGAGTTCCTGAAACACAGCATCGTAGGATTTCACGACTGCTTCGCAGC
>NZ_JBFUBK010000130.1:0-16185 GCF_056405815.1 Pseudomonas sp. P1_F1_2
ATACAGATCGCCGCGCAGGTTCTGCAGGGTCAGCAGGCCGCCCTGGCCCGTGGCCTTGAGTGCCGCGTTCTGGATCGGAAGCTTGTCGAGGGTCAATTGGCCGAAGGTCAGGTCGGCGTCCACGTCGAGTTTGCTCAAGCGCTCGACCGGCAAAAGGCGTTCGGAACTCCACGCGTCTTTGGTCGGTTTCTCCGGCAGCGGCGTGCTGCCCGCACCCGCCATGGCGTCGGCCTCGGTGCTGGCGACTTCAGCCTGACGCACCTGGGTCGCGCTGTTGGCTTCGGCGGATTTTGCTGGCAGATAGCGGTCGATGTTGAACGTGTCAGCCTTCAGGATTGCGMGTAGCGATTGCTTGGCGAAATCCTCAACAGCGATACGGCCGCTGAAACTGCTGTCATCGACTTTCAGATTGATATTGTCGAACGCCACGCTGCTCGGCGTGCCGGCCACGCGGCTGACCAGTTCGACTTTGCTCAGGCTGCCTTCAGCCATGGCCGGAAGTTGCTGGCCAATGCTGTCGACGAATTTCGCCAGGTCGAACTGGGCAATCGAAATGCCGCCGCTGATTTGCGGGGTCTTGTCGAGGTCGTTGACCTTGAGTTCACCCAGTGCGCGCAGTTGATTGGCAGAGATCTTGATACCGGTCCATTCAGCGACGTTCGCCGCTTTATCGAGCAGCAATTGCCCCTGTGCAGAGAACGTCATGGTCTTGCCCTGCAGCGGATCACCCGCGAGTTCGCCGGACATTTTCATGTCTTCAAATTTGTAGCGTTGCAAGGCGCGCTCGAAACGCAGTTCGCCATTGAGCTCGGTGCGTACGCGCAGAACCGGTTGGTTGGTGCCCAGGAATGCCGTGAGCTTGACCGGAATATTGGTCGAGTCGTGGACCGGGCCGGTGCTGAGCTGAATGCTCTCGGCGCTGAACTGCTTGCCCGTCTGCTCGTCGCTGTACTCAACGCGGGCGTTATTGACGGTCAGGCTGTCGATGTCCAGGCGCATGGGCTGGGCCGGTTTTTCCACTGGGGCCGTGGCCGCTGGCGAAGGCTCGCCGGTGGTGGTCGGCGTCGTGCTTGCAGTGGCTGGCGCGGGGACCTTGCCCACGTCCTGCCAGTTCCCGTGGCCATCCTTGTCGCGGGTCAGGCGCAGGTTCAGCCCTTCGACACGGACATCGCTCATCTGCACTTCTCGGCGCAGCAGCGGCAGCACGCGTACCGACAGACCCAGCATCTGCAAGTCGGCGAACGGCTCGGTTGGCTTGACCAGGGTCGCGACACTGGCGTCATGCAACTCCAGGCCAAGCCACGGGAACAGGCTCCAGCCGATGTCGCCATTGAGCGTCAGCTCGATGTGGGCCTTGTCGCGGGCAATCTGGCGAATCTCGTCTTTGTAGTCGTTGGGATCGAAGAGGTGGGTCAGGGCAAAGCCCAGCGCCACAATGATCAGCAACAGCCCGAGAAGCACCAGACCCAGGATTTTGCCGAACGCTTTCATGGGCGAGTCCTTGTAGTTAGTCGAATTCGAAATTTAGCCGGGGAGTATAGCGCTCCGAAGCGGACGACCGGTCAGGCGATCAATCGGGCAACACATCCAGCGGCAGTTTCAGCTTGGCCGCCAGCGCCTGGGCTTCAAGATGCCCGGCGGGGGCCAGCAGACGCAGGGTTGCGCCCGACTCAGAGGCCATTTTTTGCGCTTGGTTCACCAGGCGCTCGGCGACGCCACGCCGACGGGTAATTTTTCGTACACACAATTGAGACAAGTGCCAAACGTCCTGATTCCGCTGTAAACGCGCGGCGCCGAGCAGTCGATCATTGAAGCGTCCTGCGATCAGCGAGCCGTCCCGCAGGCAGCCTTCGATCAACTGCGCTTCCCCTGAAAACGGGGCGAACAGCCAAAGCGGAGCGTCGCGGTAAATTTTCTGCAGGTCTTGCTGATCCTGGTACGTGGCCTCGTTCAGCGGTTCGACAATGATCGGCATGGTGTCTCCTTAAGAGGTACGAGAACAGATGACTTACAAAAGGTGATATCAGTTTGGTTTTTATGTCACGTGCAAATGGTAACCTTTGCCCGTTCGTCCGTCCCGCTGCGACCAGATGTCGCACAAAAAGGCACTTCACCCAACAAAACGGTCATGCGTGCGCATGAAGGCCGGGGGCGAGGAGTGGCTGGCGAACCCTACTAATAATTGGGGGATACACAATGACCACGAGCATCACGGCGGACGGCCTTAACACCGGCCAGCCTGCGTTCCTGTCCAAGGAACGCATCATCGCCAAGCCCGGTTTCAACCGTTGGCTGGTACCACCGGCCGCCTTGGCCATCCACCTTTGCATCGGCATGGCCTACGGTTTTTCGGTGTTCTGGTTGCCACTGTCCAAAGCCTTGGGCGTCACCAAGCCCATGGCCTGCGCGCCGGACATGAGCTTCATCTCGCAAGTGTTTTCGTCGCAGTGCGACTGGCCGATTTCGATGCTCGGCTGGATCTACACCCTGTTCTTCATCTTCCTTGGCTGCTCGGCAGCGATCTGGGGTGGCTGGCTGGAACACGCCGGGCCGCGCAAGGCTGGCGTGGTATCGGCACTGTGCTGGTGTGGCGGTCTGCTGATTTCGGCGCTGGGGATTTATACCCACCAGATCTGGCTGATGTGGGTCGGTTCCGGGGTCATTGGCGGTATCGGCCTGGGGTTGGGCTATATCTCGCCGGTTTCGACGCTGATCAAATGGTTCCCGGACAAGCGCGGCATGGCGACCGGCATGGCGATCATGGGGTTTGGTGGTGGCGCGATGGTCGGTGCTCCGCTGGCCGCAGCCTTGATGGGCCATTTCGCTTCGCCAGACAGCGTCGGCGTATGGCAGAGCTTCCTGGTGATGGCTGCGATTTACTTCGTGTTCATGATCGGTGGCGCATTGTCGTACCGCGTTCCGCCAACCGGCTGGAAGCCTGAAGGCTGGACGGCCCCGGCGAAAAAAGCGGCGAACGCGATGATCACCCACCGTCACGTCCACGTGAACGTGGCGTGGAAAACTCCGCAGTTCCGTCTGGTGTGGCTGGTGCTGTGCCTGAACGTATCCGCCGGTATCGGCATCCTGGGCATGGCTTCGCCACTGCTGCAGGAAGTGTTCGGTGGAAAACTGATCGGTGTAGACCTGCCGTTTGGTCAGCTGGACGCCGGGCAACTGGCTTCGATTGCGGCGATTGCGGCCGGTTTCACCGGTTTGCTGAGTTTGTTCAACATCGGCGGCCGTTTCTTCTGGGCCTCGTTTTCCGATTACCTGGGCCGTAAAAACACCTACTTCGTGTTTTTCGCATTGGGTTTCGCGTTGTACGCGTTGATCCCGAACCTGGGTCATCTGGGCAACGTCGCGCTGTTCGTCGCCGCGTTCTGCATCATTCTGTCCATGTACGGCGGCGGTTTTGCGACCGTCCCGGCTTACCTGGCGGACCTGTTTGGTACGCAAATGGTCGGCGCGATCCACGGTCGTCTGTTGACCGCTTGGGCGGCGGCGGGCGTGTTGGGGCCGGTGTTGGTGAACTACCTGCGTGAGTATCAGTTGAGCATCGGCGTTGAACGCGCTGCCGCTTACGACATCACCTTGTACATCCTCGCAGGCCTGCTGGTGCTGGGTTTCCTGTGCAACCTGCTGGTGCGTCCGGTGGCTGACAAGTACTTCATGACCGACGCTGAACTGGCTGCCGAACAGGCGCTGGGTCATGACAAAGGTGCTGACAGCAGCACTGTGCTGGAATGGAAAGCCGATGCTGGCACCAAGCCGCTGGCCGTCGCTGCATGGCTGGTGGTGGGGGTTCCGTTGGCGTGGGGTGTGTGGGTGACCCTGCAGAAAACGGCGATCCTCTTCCACTAAGTAAACGCAGTACCCCTGTGGTTGATCGTTCCCACGCTCCGCGTGGGAATGCCTCCCGTGACGCTCCGCGTCACATACAGAGCGGACGCGGAGCGTCCAGGGCTGCACTCCCACGCAGAGCGTGGGAGCGATCAAAGCCCGAAATTCTGCGCACCAGGCCGCTTGTACGGACATGTCTATCCCCGACCACACGGGTTTCTATCCGTCAGTGATATCACCTCTCGTGTTTCTGTTTCGTGCCCGCGCCCCTATAATGGCTGCCTTTTTCGCCCAATGATTTTGCGGAGCTGGTGATGGCCGAACGTAAGGCGTCAGTCGAGCGCGACACTCTGGAAACCCAGATCAAAGCCTCGATCAACCTGGATGGCACCGGAAAGGCCCGATTTGATATCGGTGTTCCTTTTCTTGAGCACATGCTGGACCAGATCGCCCGTCACGGGCTGATCGACCTGGATATTGTCAGCAAGGGCGACCTGCATATCGACGACCACCACACCGTGGAAGACGTCGGTATCACCCTGGGTCAGGCTTTCGCCAAAGCCATCGGCGACAAGAAAGGCATCCGTCGCTACGGTCACGCCTACGTGCCGCTCGATGAAGCGCTGTCGCGCGTGGTGATCGACTTCTCCGGCCGCCCTGGCCTGCAGATGCACGTTCCCTACACCCGTGCCACCGTTGGCGGCTTCGACGTTGACCTGTTCCAGGAATTCTTCCAGGGCTTCGTCAACCACGCGCTGGTCAGCCTGCACATCGACAACCTGCGTGGCACCAACACCCACCACCAGATCGAAACCGTGTTCAAGGCATTCGGCCGCGCACTGCGCATGGCCGTAGAGCTCGATGACCGCATGGCCGGTCAGATGCCATCGACCAAAGGCGTTCTGTAATGCAGACGGTCGCGGTTATCGATTACGGCATGGGCAACCTGCACTCGGTGGCCAAGGCCCTCGAGCACGTCGGTGCCGGCAAGGTCTTGATCACCAGTGATGCCGACGTGATTCGCGAAGCTGACCGGGTGGTGTTCCCCGGCGTTGGCGCGATTCGCGATTGCATGGCGGAGATCCGTCGTCTTGGCTTTGATTCGCTGGTGCGTGAAGTCAGCCAGGACCGCCCGTTCCTCGGGATTTGCGTCGGCATGCAAGCCTTGCTCGACTCCAGCGAAGAGAACGATGGCGTTGACTGCATCGGCCTGTTCCCGGGGGCGGTGAAGTTCTTCGGCAAAGACCTGCATGAAGACGGCGAACACCTGAAAGTCCCGCACATGGGCTGGAACGAAGTGAAGCAGAAGGTCAGTCACCCGCTGTGGCACGACATTCCGGACATGGCGCGTTTCTACTTCGTGCACAGCTACTACATCGCCGCCGGCAACGCGCGGCAGGTGGTGGGCGGCGGTCATTACGGTGTCGATTTCGCTGCGGCGCTGGCCGAAGGCTCGCGTTTCGCCGTGCAGTTTCACCCGGAAAAGAGCCATACCCATGGCCTGCAATTGCTGCAGAACTTCGCCGCGTGGGATGGTCGCTGGTAAATGGCGGTCAAGAAGAAGCCACCGATCCTGACCCTCACGCCCGAACAGGAGCGCGAGGCCAATCACAAGATCAAGCGCTTCATGGAGGATCGCTTCGAACTGGACCTGGGTTCGTTCGAAGCGGCCGAAATCCTTGAGCTGTTTACCCGTGAAATTGCTCCGCACTATTACAACAGGGCGATTTTCGATGTGCAGACGCACCTCAAAGAGAGGTTCGAAAGCATCGAAAGCGACTTGTGGGCGCTCGAGAAAAACTGATTTCCGAGCGAAGCTGAATACTCGAATTTGAAGGTTTGCCAGATGCTGATTATTCCCGCTATCGATCTCAAAGACGGTGCCTGTGTTCGTCTGCGCCAGGGCCGCATGGAAGATTCCACGGTGTTCTCCGATGACCCGGTGAGCATGGCTGCCAAGTGGGTGGAGGGCGGTTGCCGTCGTCTGCATCTGGTCGACCTGAACGGCGCCTTCGAAGGCCAGCCAGTCAACGGCGAAGTGGTCACCGCTATCGCCAAGCGCTACCCGAACCTGCCGATCCAGATCGGCGGCGGTATCCGCTCGCTGGAAACCATCGAGCACTACGTCAAAGCCGGCGTCAGCTACGTGATCATCGGCACCAAGGCTGTGAAAGATCCGGCTTTCGTCGCTGAAGCCTGCCGTGCATTCCCGGGCAAGGTCATCGTTGGCCTCGATGCCAAAGACGGTTTTGTTGCCACCGACGGCTGGGCAGAAATCAGCACCGTTCAGGTCATCGACCTGGCCAAACAGTTCGAAGCCGACGGCGTGTCCGCGATCGTTTATACCGACATCGCCAAAGACGGCATGATGCAGGGCTGCAACGTACCGTTCACCGCCGCGCTGGCTGCTGCTACGCGCATTCCGGTGATCGCGTCCGGCGGTATTCACAATCTGGGTGACATCAAATCGCTGCTCGACGCGAAGGCGCCAGGCATCATCGGCGCGATCACCGGCCGGGCGATCTACGAAGGCACCCTCGATGTCGCCGAAGCGCAAGCTTTCTGCGATTCGTACAAAGGCTGAGGACTGACCATGGCGCTGGCCAAACGCATCATCCCTTGCCTGGACGTGGACAACGGCCGGGTCGTTAAAGGTGTGAAGTTCGAGAACATTCGCGACGCCGGCGACCCGGTGGAAATCGCCCGTCGTTATGACGAGCAAGGTGCCGACGAGATTACCTTTCTCGACATCACCGCCAGCGTCGACGGTCGCGACACCACACTGCACACCGTCGAGCGCATGGCCAGCCAGGTGTTCATTCCGCTGACCGTGGGCGGTGGCGTGCGTACTGTGCAGGACATTCGCAACCTGCTCAATGCCGGTGCCGACAAGGTTTCGATCAACACCGCGGCGGTGTTCAACCCGGAGTTTGTCGGTGAAGCCGCGCAGCATTTCGGTTCGCAGTGCATTGTCGTCGCCATCGACGCGAAGAAGGTCTCGGGACCTGGCGAAACCCCTCGCTGGGAAATCTTCACCCACGGCGGCCGCAAGCCAACCGGGCTCGACGCCGTTGAATGGGCGAAGAAGATGGAAGGCCTGGGCGCTGGCGAAATCCTGCTGACCAGCATGGATCAGGACGGCATGAAAAACGGTTTTGACCTCGGCGTCACTCGCGCCATCAGCGACGCGCTGGGCATTCCGGTGATCGCATCCGGCGGTGTCGGCAACTTGCAGCACTTGGCAGACGGCATCCTCGAAGGCCACGCCAGCGCGGTATTGGCGGCGAGTATTTTCCACTTCGGCGAATACACCGTGCAGGAAGCCAAGGCCTACATGGCTCATCGCGGCATCGTGATGCGTTAGGCTCCTACGAAAACTGCCTTCGCGACGATCATGCTGTATTGAAAGCGAGTTTGCTTGATCGCCGCTCGACGAGTTTTCGTACAGCGCCTAAACAAACGATACAGGCCAGTGGACATCATGGCGGGCTCAAGGCACTCTTGGGTACGCCATGGATTTCGGTAGCCAGACATGCTCAAACGCCTTCTTCTAGTCCTCGCCAGCGCCTCCCTGTTGTTTATCAATGGAGTGCGTGCCGCAGAAAGTCCCGGCACCGACCTGGTGTTGCTGACAGAAAATTTCCCGCCCTACAACATGGCCAAGAACGGCAAAAACTTTGCTCAGGGCGAGAATATCGATGGCATCGCCGTGGACATCGTCCGCGAGATGTTCAAGCGTGCCGATGTTACCTACAGCCTGACGCTGCGCTTCCCTTGGGAGCGGGTCTACAAACTCGCGCTGGAAAACCCCGGTTACGGTGCATTCGTGATGGCGCGGTTGCCGGACCGCGAGAGACTCTTCAAGTGGGTCGGGCCGATCGGTCCGGACGACTGGATCATGCTGGCCAAGGCTGACAGCACTATCACCCTCGAAACCCTGGATGACGCGCGAAAGTACAAAATCGGCGCTTACAAGGGCGATGCCATTGCCATGACACTGGCCAAGCAAGGCTTGAAACCGGTGGTGGTCCTGCGCGATCAGGACAACGCGAAGAAGCTGGTCAGCGGCCAGATCGATCTGTGGGCCACCGGTGATCCGGCCGGGCGTTATCTGGCGCGTCAGGAAGGTGTGAGCGGGCTCAAGACCGTTCTGCGCTTCAACAGCGCCGAGCTGTATCTGGCACTGAACAAAGAAGTGCCGGACGAAACGGTGGCCAAACTGCAGGCTGCGCTGGATCAGTTGCGTAAAGAAGGCAAGGTGGACGAGATCATGGCGCGGTATCTCTAGGGGGCACTGATCGTTCCCACGCAGAGCGTGGGAACGATCCCGCTTCAACGGTACACGCCGTCCTTGCCATGAGCCGCTGTCGCCCGATTGCCGCGCACGCTGATCATCTGCTTGATATCAATCCACTCGATTCCCTGAGCTTTCAGCTTCGGCAACTCCCGCTCCAGCACCGCCAGCGTCTGCGGGTACGGATGCCCGATCATCACCGCCGCCCCCTGCTTTCGCGCCAGATTGATCGCCGTTTGCAGCTGCGTGAAAATCGCCGCCTCGGTTCGCTCATCATCCAGAAACACATCCCGCGATACGCTCGCCAAGCCAATTTTCTGTGCCTGGGCGGCGGCAACGGTTTGCGCACTGGTACGGCTGTCGACGAAGAACTTGTGGCGCTGCTGCAAGTCCGCCATCAACCAGGCCATGGCGGCCGGTTGGGCAGTCATCCGGCTGCCCATGTGGTTGTTGATCCCGGCGGTGTAAGGCACAACCTTGAACGCCGCGCTCAGGCGTTTTTCCAGCTCCTCGATGGGCAGGTCAGGATGCCAGGCGAACGGACCGGTCGCCGGGTCCATGGGCATGTGCAGGATCACGATTTTGCCGGCGCGATGGGCTTCGCGGGCGAACTCGGTGGCATGGGGGGTGTCGGGCATGATCGCCGTGGTCACCGGGCCGGGCAGGGCGAGCACGCGGCGATCCCGGGGCAGGTTCTGCCCCAGGTCGTCGATGATCAGGCTCAGGTAGGCTTTTTGAGAAGGCGTTTCGACGGGCGCTGCGTGAACAGCACCCGCCAGGCAGAGACACAGCCCCAGGATAAACCGCTGGAACATCTCAGCGGCCGGAGGTGATGCTCAACCCTTTGAGCAGGCTCAAGGCCTGGGCCAACTGGTAATCATCATCCTGCGGCATGGCCTTGGGTTTGCCGCTGGAGCTGGTCGGTTTGTCGGCGCCGCCGTTGCCATTACCCAGGTGACCTTGCAGGTCGGCTTCCTTGAAGTATTCGCCGTCCTGCTCGTTGGTGATCTTGGCCTTGCGCACTTCGATGTCTGGAACGATGCCCTGGGCCTGGATCGAGCGGCCATTGGGCGTGAAGTACAGCGCGGTGGTGATCTTCAGTGCGCGATCGTTGTTCAGTGGCAGCACGGTTTGCACCGAGCCTTTGCCGAAACTGGTGGTACCCATCACCACGGCACGCTTCTGGTCCTGCAAGGCGCCAGCAACAATCTCCGAGGCCGAGGCACTGCCGCCGTTGATCAGCACGACCATTGGCACGGCTTCGCTTTCGTCCTTGCCCGTCGCATTGAAGCGCAGTTCGGAGTTGGCGATACGGCCCTTCGTGTAGACGATCAAGCCCTTGGTGATGAAGTGATCGACCACTTCCACCGCGGACTGCAGCACACCGCCCGGGTTGTTGCGCAGGTCGAGGATGATGCCTTTGAGCTTCTTGCCGTTTTCCTTGCGCAGCTTGGACAGGGCCTRGGAAACCTCTTCGCCGGTCTTGACCTGGAACTGAGTGATGCGGATGTAGCCGTAGCCGGATTCCAGCAACTGCGACTTCACGCTCTTCACTTGAATGATGGCGCGGGCCAGGGTCACGTCGAACGGCGGGCCGCCATCGCGCACCAGGGTCAGGGTGATTTTCTGGCCGATCTTGCCGCGCATCTTGTCCACGGCTTCGGTCATGCTCTGGCCGCGAGTCGGCTGGCCGTTGATTTTGACGATGAAGTCGCCGGCCTGAATACCCGCCTTGGAGGCCGGGGTGTCATCGATCGGCGAAACCACCTTGATGAAACCGTCTTCGGCGCCGACTTCGATGCCCAGACCGCCGAATTCACCGCTGGTGCTTTCCTGCAACTCGGCGAAGTCTTCCGGGCCCAGGTAGGCGGAGTGTGGGTCGAGGTTGCTGAGCATGCCTTTGATCGCGTTTTCAAGCAGGGTCTTGTCGTCCACCGGTTCGACATAGGCAGCCTTGATCCGGTCCATGACCTCGGCAAAGGTGCGCAGTTCTTCCAGCGGCAACGGCGCCTTGGTCGTCGCGGCAGTGCCCGCAGGCGCGACTGCCGGGGCCGGCTGAGCGGCGAACGCCAGAGGCGCGCCGATCACCAGGGCGATCGTCAGGGCCAGCGAGGTAAGGCGGGACAAATGCAGCATGTCTAACGAACTCCTGAATTAGGCGGCACGCTTATCCTTGCGCGCGGCACCATTGCGCCGGATCACTCGGGTGACCCTGCTGACGAATAGCGAAATACAGCGCTGGTGTGTCCTGCCCGCCACTGTTGCCGACAGTGGAGATGGACTCACCGGCTTTTACGACGTCACCCGCAGACTTGAGCAGCGTCTGGTTGTGACCATAAAGACTCAAAAAACCGTTGCCGTGGTCGAGAATCACCAGCAGCCCGGCGCCCCGCAACCAGTCGGCAAACACCACGCGACCGCCGTGCACGGCATGCACCTGGCTGCCGGCGGAGGCGCTGATCATCACGCCGTCCCACTTGGTGCGGGCGTCGTCGCCACGGGTTTCACCGAAACGTGCCAGCAGTCGACCATCAACTGGCCAGGGAAGTTTTCCCCGGGTTGACGCGAAAGGGCCGCCAAAGGTCTCGCCTGAACTTGAAACCAGAGCGCCGGGTGTCGATTTAACCGGTTTGTGTGGGGCGTCGGTAGTCTCTGCATCTGCTGCAGCCTGCGCCTCACGTAAACGCTTTTTTTCGGCTTCCTGCTGGGCGATCAGCGCTTTTTGCCGCGCTTCTTCTGCCTCACGGGCCTGGCGAGCCAAGGTTTCTTCAATGGTTTTAAGGACTTTAGACAGGTCTGCCTGATCCTGCTCGCGGGATGCCAGTTTCTGGTCGCGAGCCTTTACGTCGTCGCTGAGCTTGGCCAGGACTTTCTGGCGCTCCTGACGGACTTTATCGAGTTCGTCACGCTGGCTGTCGAGGCTGCTCTTCTGCACCAGCAATTGCGCCTGCTGCGCGGCAATGTCTTTTTCGACATTGGCCAGTTGGCGCAGGGTTTCGTTGAAATTCTTCAGCTGCTCCAGGCGCGCCTGGCTCAGGTAATCGTAATAGGTGAGGGTGCGGGCGAATTTTTCCGGGTTTTGCTGGTTCAGCAGTAGCTTCAAATACTCCTGACGGCCATTTTGATAGGCCGCACGGGCCTGGATAGCGATCAGTCGTTGCTGTTCAATGCGCGCGCTCTGGAGTTTTTTTTTCTCCGCATCGAGTCGCTGCAGCTCGGATTCGCTTTTCTTCAGCTCTTTTTGCAGGGCATCGACCTGCTTCTCGAGCTTGCCCATTTCGGTTTCGGTGCCTTTGAGTTCTTTTTGAACACCGGATTTCTCTTCCTGCAACTTGCCCAGCAGTTTTTTCAGCTCGGCAATGTCCTGACGCGTGGCGTCCAACTGTTGTTGGGTTTGCTCGCGCTCGTCAGCAAAAGCCGGTTGGAGCAGGCAAGTCAGTGCGAGGGCTATCAGGACGCGAAGCATAGAGGCGGGCGGCACCAGGGAAAGGGACGGCCTAGTATGCCCGCCAAGCGTGGCAAAAAAAATGCCCAATTGGGACTGTGTGATAACTGGGCTGGGATACATCTGCAAATAATCTTTAAAACCACCACAAACCACTGTGGGAGCGGGCTTGCCCGCGATAGCTTTCGACCATTCAATATGTATGTTGGCGGTCAGATTGCTATCGCGGGCAAGCCCGCTCCTACAGGTTTTTTGGTGTTTGGAGGTTTGATTACACCAGAATCGAAGTCCCGGTCATTTCCGCCGGTTGTTCCAGGCCCAGCAACTTCAGCATGGTCGGCGCTACATCCGCCAGGACGCCGCCTTCGCGAACCTTCAGGTCTCGCTTGCCGAAATAGATGAAAGGCACCGGCTCGGTGGTGTGGGCGGTGTGTGCCTGGCCAGTGGTTTCATCGGACATTTGCTCGACGTTGCCGTGGTCAGCGGTGATCAGCGCTTCGCCGCCGACTTTTTCCAGCGCATCGACGACGCGGCCGACGCACTGGTCCAGGCATTCCACTGCCTTGACCGCTGCTTCGAACACGCCGCTGTGGCCGACCATGTCGCCGTTGGCGTAGTTGACCACGATCACGTCGTAACGCTGGTTTTCGATGGCATCGACGATGCGGTCGGTGACTTCAGGTGCGCTCATTTCCGGCTGCAAGTCATAGGTAGCGACTTTTGGCGACGGGATCAGGATGCGTTCTTCGCCCGGGAACGGTTCTTCGCGACCGCCGGAGAAGAAGAAGGTCACGTGGGCGTACTTCTCGGTTTCAGCGATGCGCAATTGAGTTTTGCCGTTTTTTGCCAGGTAGTCGCCCAGCACGTTTTCCAGGCTGCCCGCGGCAAACGCCGACGGCGCAGGGATGCTGGCGGCGTATTGGGTCAGCATGACGAAGCCGGCCAGTTTCGGCTGACGGCTGCGTTCGAACTCGTTGAAACCGTCTTCGACGAACACGCGAGTCAGTTCACGGGCGCGGTCAGCGCGGAAGTTCATGAACACCACGGCGTCGCCGTCTTCTACTTTTACCGGCTCACCGATGGAGGTGGCTTTGACGAATTCGTCGCTCTCGCCACGCTCGTAAGCGGCTTGCAGGCCTTCCTGGGCGGTGGCGGCGTTGAATTCGCCGTTGCCGTCGACAATCAGGTTGTAGGCCTGGGCCACGCGGTCCCAACGATTATCGCGGTCCATGGCGAAGTAACGGCCAATGATGCTGGCGATCCGGCCTTTGCCCAGCGCCTGGAAGCTGGCGTCGAGCAATTCGATGGACGACTGTGCGCTTTTAGGCGGGGTGTCGCGACCGTCGAGGAAGGCGTGCAGGTAGATTTTCTCGGCGCCGCGCTTGAATGCCAGTTCCGCCATGGCGATGAGGTGGTCCTGGTGGCTGTGAACGCCGCCATCGGACAGCAGGCCCATGAAATGCACGGCTTTGCCGGCAGCGACGGCTTTGTCCACGGCGGCGCAGATGGTCGGGTTCTCGAAGAACTCGCCGTCACGGATCGATTTGGTCACGCGCGTGAAGTCCTGATACACCACGCGGCCGGCGCCGAGATTCATGTGGCCGACTTCGGAGTTGCCCATCTGGCCGTCCGGCAGGCCGACGTCCATGCCACTGCCGGAGATCAGGCCGTTCGGCACGGTGGCCCACAGACGGTCCAGCACGGGCTTCTTGGCCGCAAAGATGGCATTGGATTCAGGGCTCTCACTGTGACCGAAGCCATCGAGAATAATCAGGACCAAAGGTTTAGGCGTGGTAGTCATGGATTCACTCTGGCTCAAGTTAAAAGAGGGCGATGGAAAAGGGAGTGGCAGTTTAAAGCGAAGTTCCGGCCACGTCACCGCCGGACGGGGTTTGGCCCACCATAGTGGCTGTGTATACTGGCCGACATTTTAACGCCCTGGAACCTCCTTCGATGGTTGCTCACCTGATTGAATTTGCCACTAACCACTACATTCTTGTCGGTATCTTCGTCGTACTGCTGGCGTCGCTGATTGCCTATCAAATGCAAGGCGGCGGCCGTAGCCTGAGCACCGGTGAACTGACCGGGCTGGTCAACAAGGACGCGGGCGTTGTGATCGACATTCGGTCGACCAAGGACTTTGCCGCTGGTCACATCGTTGGCGCGGTGAACATTCCTCACGACAAACTGACCGCTCGCATCGGCGAACTGGAAAAGCACAAGGCCAAGACCATTATCCTGGTCGACGCCATGGGCCAGACCGCCGGTACGCACGCTCGCGAGCTGATGAAATCCGGCTTCACCGCCGCCAAGCTCTCCGGTGGTATTTCCAGCTGGAAGGGCGACAACCTGCCGCTGGTGAAGTGATATGAGCAACGTCGTCGTCTACTCCAGCGATTACTGCCCTTACTGTTCGCGAGCCAAGTACCTGCTCGAGAACAAAGGTGTGGCCTTCGAAGAGATCAAGGTCGATGGCAAGCCGCAGGTGCGCGCCGCCATGGCCCAGAAAGCCGGACGTACGTCCGTGCCGCAGATCTGGATCGGCAGCACCCACGTGGGCGGTTGTGATGATTTGTTTGCCCTTGAGCGCGCCGGTAAGCTCGACGCAATGCTCAAGGCCTGAATGCCTTCCCTATAAGACCCCAAGATCAGAAAGGATCTGAGATGACTGACCAACAGAACACTGCAGCTAGCGAAGAAGAAACCGCACCGCAATTCTCCTTGCAGCGCATCTACGTACGCGACTTGTCCTTCGAAGCCCCGAAAAGCCCGGCAATTTTCCGCCAGCAGTGGGAACCGAGCGTCGGTCTGGATCTGAACACTCGTCAAAAGACCCTGGAAGGTGACTTCCACGAGGTCGTGCTGACCCTGTCGGTTACCGTGAAGAACGGTGAAAACGGCGAAGTGGCGTTCATTGCTGAAGTGCAACAGGCCGGGATCTTCCTGATCAAGAACCTGGACGACGCTTCGATGAGCCACACCCTCGGCGCGTTCTGCCCGAACATCCTGTTCCCGTACGCTCGTGAAACCCTGGACAGCCTGGTCACCCGTGGCTCGTTCCCGGCCCTGATGCTGGCGCCAGTGAACTTCGACGCGCTGTATGCGCAAGAGCTGCAGCGCATGCAGGCTGCGGGCGAGACGCCGACCGTTCAATAAACGGCGCTGCTGAAAATCGCGGGCAAGCCCGCTCCCACAGGGTTGTGCGAAACCTGTGGGAGCGGGCTTGCCCGCGATTGTTTCTGTCCGGCGAAAATGATCTTGGGGTTACTTGAAGCCGTTCTGGCGCCACGCTTCGTACACGGCGACCGCCACGGTGTTCGACAGGTTCAGGCTGCGACAGCCTTCACGCATCGGTAAGCGCAGGCGCTGTTCCGCAGGCAAGGCGTCGAGCACGTCGGCCGGCAAGCCGCGGCTTTCCGGGCCGAACAGAAAGGCGTCGCCCTCGGCGAAGCTGGCATCGTGGAAGGGCCGCGAGCCCTTGGTGGTGAAGGCGAACAGCCGAGGATGACCGAGGCTCTCCAGGCAACTGGCGAGGTCTGCGTGACGTTGCAGGGTGGCATACTCGTGGTAATCGAGACCGGCCCGGCGCAGGCGCTTGTCGTCCATCTCGAAGCCTAGCGGTTCGATCAAATGCAGGTGGCAGCCACTGTTGGCGCACAGCCTGATAACGTTGCCGGTATTCGGCGGAATTTCTGGTTGAAAAAGGATGACGTGAAACATGCACGGCTCCGAAGGTAAAGATGACGGGCATTCTACGCCGCCAAAGGACCCGCGTTCGAAACTATTCCCGCGAGTGCTTGGTTCGCTGGCGATTGTCGGAATGATGGTGGGGCTGATGATCGGTCGCCTGACCGCGCCCGACCCGACTGTTTTGCAGCAGGTCGAGGTCACAAGCGACGGGCTGGTGGCGTGGTTCAACAACGAACCCAAGAGCCACGGCGAGTTCGTGGACGGTAGTCTCGCGCTGCTGTTCGAGGCTGAGGGCAAGGCGCAGAAAGGTCAGCTCAGGCTCGGCGACAAAAGCGTCAACTGGCGGGTGCGTTTGAGTGATGGGGGGTTGTTGCTGTCGGTGGTGGCGGCCCGGCCGCTGCAAGGCGAATGGGCCGGCAGCGAGGTCGATGACCGCTGGCGGTTGGAGATCCATCTCCGGGAGCAATAAAAGAGGGAATCCCCGGCCTGCCTGTACCAAGGTTCCCAAAACGGCAGGGCTCGCGCATTGCGTCGTGAGCCCGGTGTAAAGAAGGAACCCCTGACCTGCCTGTATCAAGGGCCCCAAAACTGTTTGGGCTCGTCGCTTGTGCGGTGTGAGCCCGATGTTAAAGAGGGGAATCCCCGGCCTGCCTGTACCAAGGTCCCCGAAACCGGGTAGTGAACCGAATCACTGAATGGACTGTTGCAGGGGGCGTGCCAGGTTTTAACAATTTGGTACAGAAAGCCGTCCTTGAACGCGCAAAGCCCCGTATTTCGGGGCTTTCGTGTTTTTTCGAGTGGGGTTCAATTGCGAAAAAATGCGAGGTTGTGAATCAGTCTTTGTGCGCGATTGCGGTTCACGGTGCATTGCCACGGTGCACCAGGCCCCTAAAAGCATCGCGGGCAAGCCTTGCTC
>NZ_JBFUBK010000131.1:0-15868 GCF_056405815.1 Pseudomonas sp. P1_F1_2
CTGCCAGAAGGCGTTGAAATGGTAATCTGCCAGAAGGCGTTGAAATGGTAATGCCAGGTGACAACATTCAGATGACTGTTACCCTGATCAAAACCATTGCGATGGAAGATGGTCTGCGTTTCGCTATCCGTGAAGGCGGTCGTACCGTCGGCGCTGGCGTCGTAGCCAAAATCATCGAGTAAATTGTTGTAATGTCTTTTTCGGGCCGGCATAATGGTCGGCCTGATTTTGTTTTAGGTCAGTAGCTCAATTGGCAGAGCGACGGTCTCCAAAACCGTAGGTTGGGGGTTCGATTCCCTCCTGACCTGCCAGATTCACTTGGTGTATCTGGCTTTCTTTTCACAGGATCTTCATAGATGACTCCTAAAGCTGAAGCTCAAGGCTCTCGCTTCGATCTACTTAAGTGGCTTGTAGTAGTCGCCTTGGTGGTTGTTGGCGTTGTTGGCAATCAGTATTACTCTGCTTCGCCGATCCTGTACCGCGTACTCGCATTGCTTGTCATTGCTGCTGTAGCTGCCTTTGTAGGCCTGCAGACGGTGAAGGGCAAGTCTTTCTTTGTACTGGTTAAGGAAGCTCGCACCGAGATTCGTAAAGTCGTATGGCCAACTCGCCAAGAAACCACGCAGACCACGCTGATAGTTGTGGCTGTTGTACTGGTTATGGCGTTGCTGTTGTGGGGGCTCGATTCCCTGCTCGGCTGGCTTGTTTCCTTGATTGTCGGCTAAGGGTGTCCCGTGGCTAAGCGTTGGTACGTTGTGCATGCTTACTCCGGTTACGAGAAGCATGTCATGCGCTCTTTGGTCGAGCGCGTAAAGCTGGCTGGCATGGAAGATGGCTTCGGCGAAATTCTGGTTCCCACTGAAGAAGTGGTTGAAATGCGTAATGGCCAGAAGCGCAAAAGCGAACGCAAGTTCTTCCCTGGCTATGTGCTGGTGCAGATGGATATGAATGAGGGTACTTGGCACTTGGTCAAGGACACTCCTCGGGTGATGGGCTTCATTGGCGGTACTGCTGACAAGCCTGCACCGATTACAGATAAAGAGGCAGAAGCAATTCTGCGTCGTGTTGCTGATGGTAGCGACAAGCCGAAGCCGAAGACGTTGTTCGAGCCGGGTGAGTCAGTACGTGTCAATGACGGGCCGTTTGCCGATTTTACCGGCACGGTTGAAGAGGTTAACTACGAAAAGAGCCGGATCCAAGTGGCGGTGCTCATTTTCGGTCGCTCTACTCCGGTAGAGCTAGAGTTCAGCCAGGTCGAAAAGGTCTAGCTGATCAAGCATCCCAACCCCGCAGCCCCAGGCTGTGGGGTTTTGTCGTCACTGGGATAAACGCGCAAGTAACCGGGGAGCCTTTCGAGGCGTTTGAACCCGTAATTGGAGTGCCTCATGGCCAAGAAGATTACCGCTTACATCAAGCTGCAAGTGAAGGCCGCTCAGGCTAACCCAAGCCCACCTGTTGGTCCTGCTTTGGGTCAGCACGGCGTGAACATCATGGAATTCTGCAAGGCTTTCAACGCCCGTACCCAGGGTCTTGAGCCAGGTCTGCCGACTCCAGTGATCATCACTGTCTACAGCGACCGTAGCTTCACTTTCGAAACCAAGTCCACCCCTGCTTCGGTTCTGCTGAAGAAGGCTGCTGGTCTGACTAGCGGTTCCGCTCGTCCGAACACCGTTAAGGTTGGCACCGTGACCCGTGCTCAGCTGGAAGAAATCGCGAAAACCAAAAACGCGGATCTGACTGCAGCTGATATGGAAGCAGCCGTGCGTACTATCGCCGGTTCTGCTCGTAGCATGGGCCTTAACGTGGAGGGTGTGTAATGGCTAAGCTGACCAAGCGTCAAAAGGCTATCGCCGGCAAAATCGAAGCAGGCAAGTCCTACAACTTTGTAGACGCTGCTGCCCTGCTGGCTGAGCTGTCGACTGTCAAGTTCAGCGAGTCGTTCGACGTTGCTGTGAACCTGGGCGTTGACCCGCGTAAATCTGACCAGGTTGTTCGTAGCGCTACTGTGCTGCCACACGGCACTGGCAAGACCGTTCGCGTTGCTGTGTTCACCCAGGGTCCTGCTGCTGAGGCCGCTCTGGCTGCCGGCGCTGACCGTGTAGGTATGGACGACCTGGCTGCCGAAATGAAAGGCGGCGACCTGAACTATGACGTAGTTATCGCATCCCCGGATGCAATGCGCGTTGTTGGTCAGTTGGGTCAGATCCTCGGCCCGCGCGGCCTGATGCCTAACCCTAAAGTTGGCACCGTAACTCCAGACGTAGCTACCGCGGTTAAAAACGCCAAGGCTGGTCAGGTTCGTTATCGCACCGACAAAAACGGCATCATCCACACTTCCGTTGGCAAGATTGGCTTCGACGCCGTCAAGCTGAAGGAAAACGTTGAAGCCCTGATCGCTGATCTGAAGCGTATCAAGCCAGCTTCTTCGAAAGGCATTTACGTCAAGCGCGTTACCCTGAGCACTACCATGGGCCCAGGTCTGGTTATCGACCAAAGCTCGCTCGACGCGTAAGACACAGGTTGGCGCAAGCGATTGCGTCAATTGAAAGATTGGGGTCCCTGCCTGGCGGGGGCTATCCAAGACCGTAGGCGACGCAAGTCTTAAACCTCAAGCCTACGCAGATGGTGCTCCCGGTTCCTTACCGAATCAGACACCAAAACGACATCCGACTCCGGTTGGATGAAACGGTAACAAGCAGGAGTTAAACCCGTGGCAATTAAACTCGAAGACAAGAAGGCCATCGTCGCTGAAGTCAACGAGGCTGCCAAAGTCGCTCTGTCCGCTGTCGTGGCTGATGCCCGTGGCGTAACAGTAGGCGCAATGACCGGACTCCGTAAAGAGGCTCGTGAAGCTGGCGTTTACGTACGTGTCGTACGTAACACCCTGCTCAAGCGCGCTGTTGCTGACACTGAATACAGTGTTCTCAACGACGTGTTCACCGGCCCGACCTTGATTGCGTTCTCCAAAGAACATCCGGGCGCTGCTGCTCGTATCTTCAAAGAGTTCGCCAAAGGTCAGGATAAGTTCGAGATCAAGGCAGCTGCGTTCGAGGGCAAGTTCCTCGCAGCTAATCAGATCGACGTACTGGCAACCCTGCCGACCCGTGACGAAGCAATTTCTCAGCTGATGAGCGTGATTCAAGGCGCTACCAGCAAATTGGCTCGTACTCTGGCGGCAGTTCGCGACCAAAAAGAAGCAGCTGCAGCCTAAGGCTCGTCTCCTTCTCGCGTTTTTTGTTTATTTCGATGGTCGCGTAGGCCGTCCCCAATATCAGGAATTAGATTCATGTCTATCTCTCAGAACGATATCCTTGAAGCAGTTAGCAACATGTCCGTAATGGAAGTTGTTGAGCTGATCAAAGCTTTCGAAGAAAAATTCGGTGTTACCGCTGCTGCTGCATCGGCTGGTCCAGCTGCTGCTGCCGCTGTTGTTGAAGAGCAAACTGAATTCAACGTCATGCTGACCGAAGCTGGCGAGAAGAAAGTTAACGTGATCAAGGCAGTACGTGAACTGACCGGTCTGGGCCTGAAAGAAGCCAAGGCTGTAGTTGACGGCGCTCCTGCCATGGTTCTGGAAGCTGTTTCGAAAGACGCAGCTGACAAAGCCAAAGCTACTCTGGAAGAAGCAGGCGCTAAAGTCGAGCTGAAGTAAGCATCGACTTTGCTCCTCCAGCCCAAGCGTAAAGCGAAAGGCTGATGGCTGGTGGCTCTTGCCACCGGCCTTTTTCCGTTATTGGCAGCCGACTGGGTCGGTGTTGATAACGAGCTGTAACCACCCGATGTGGTGGCGCAAACCATGGGGTTTGCACGATTTTCTGGCTGCTCCCGTCGGGAGGGGCCAAACAAGCAGGTGACCAAGCTGGGGAACGCTGATGGCTTACTCATATACTGAGAAAAAACGTATCCGCAAGGACTTTAGCAAGTTGCCGGACGTCATGGATGTGCCGTACCTCCTGGCCATCCAGCTGGATTCGTATCGTGAATTCTTGCAAGCGGGAGCGACTAAAGATCAGTTCCGCGACGTGGGCCTGCATGCGGCCTTCAAATCCGTTTTCCCGATCATCAGCTACTCCGGCAATGCTGCGCTGGAGTACGTCGGTTATCGCCTGGGCGAACCGGCATTTGATGTCAAAGAATGCGTGTTGCGCGGTGTAACTTACGCCGTACCTTTGCGGGTAAAAGTGCGCCTGATCATTTTCGACAAAGAATCGTCGAACAAAGCGATCAAGGACATTAAAGAGCAAGAAGTCTACATGGGTGAAATCCCCCTGATGACTGAGAACGGTACTTTCGTAATCAACGGTACCGAGCGTGTAATCGTTTCCCAGCTGCACCGTTCCCCGGGCGTGTTCTTCGACCACGACCGTGGCAAGACGCACAGCTCCGGTAAACTGCTGTACTCCGCGCGCATCATTCCTTACCGCGGTTCGTGGCTGGACTTCGAGTTCGACCCGAAAGATTGCGTGTTCGTGCGTATCGACCGTCGTCGCAAGCTGCCTGCATCGGTACTGCTGCGCGCGCTGGGCTATACCACTGAAGAAGTGCTCGACGCGTTCTACACCACCAACGTTTTTCACCTGAGCGGCGAAACCCTCAGTCTGGAACTGATTGCTTCGCGTCTGCGTGGTGAAATCGCTGTTCTTGATATTCAGGACGAGAAGGGCAAGGTCATCGTTGAGGCTGGTCGCCGTATTACTGCGCGCCACATCAACCAGATCGAAAAAGCCGGTCTCAAGACCCTGGAAGTGCCTCTGGACTACGTCCTGGGTCGCACTACCGCCAAGGCCATCGTGCATCCGGCAACCGGCGAAATCCTGGCAGAGTGCAACACCGAGCTGAACACCGAGATCCTGGCCAAAATCGCCAAGGCTCAGGTTGTTCGCATCGAAACTCTGTACACCAACGATATCGACTGCGGTCCGTTCGTCTCCGACACACTGAAGATCGACTCCACCAGCAACCAATTGGAAGCGCTGGTCGAGATCTATCGCATGATGCGTCCAGGCGAGCCGCCAACCAAGGATGCTGCCGAGACTCTGTTCAACAACCTGTTCTTCAGCCCTGAGCGTTATGACCTGTCTGCGGTCGGCCGGATGAAGTTCAACCGTCGTATCGGTCGTACCGAGATCGAAGGTTCGGGCGTGTTGTGCAAAGAAGACATCGTCGCGGTCCTGAAGACTCTGGTCGACATCCGTAACGGTAAAGGCATCGTCGATGATATCGACCACCTGGGTAACCGTCGTGTTCGCTGCGTAGGCGAAATGGCCGAGAACCAGTTCCGCGTTGGCCTGGTACGTGTTGAGCGTGCGGTCAAAGAGCGTCTGTCGATGGCTGAAAGCGAAGGCCTGATGCCGCAAGACCTGATCAACGCCAAGCCAGTGGCTGCGGCAGTGAAAGAGTTCTTCGGTTCCAGCCAGCTGTCCCAGTTCATGGACCAGAACAACCCGCTCTCCGAGATCACCCACAAGCGTCGTGTGTCTGCACTCGGCCCTGGCGGTTTGACTCGTGAGCGTGCAGGTTTTGAAGTTCGTGACGTACACCCGACTCACTACGGTCGTGTATGCCCGATTGAAACGCCGGAAGGTCCGAACATCGGTCTGATCAACTCCCTGGCAGCTTATGCGCGCACCAACCAGTACGGCTTCCTCGAGAGCCCGTACCGAGTGGTGAAAGACGCTCTGGTCACCGACGAGATCGTGTTCCTGTCCGCCATCGAAGAAGCTGATCACGTGATCGCTCAGGCTTCGGCCACGATGAACGACAAGAAAGTCCTGATCGACGAACTGGTAGCTGTTCGTCACTTGAACGAGTTCACCGTCAAGGCGCCGGAAGACGTCACCTTGATGGACGTTTCGCCGAAGCAGGTAGTTTCGGTTGCAGCGTCGCTGATCCCGTTCCTCGAGCACGACGACGCCAACCGTGCGTTGATGGGTTCGAACATGCAGCGTCAAGCTGTACCAACCCTGCGCGCTGACAAGCCGCTGGTCGGTACCGGCATGGAGCGTAACGTAGCTCGTGACTCCGGCGTTTGCGTCGTGGCTCGTCGTGGCGGCGTTATCGATTCCGTCGACGCCAGCCGTATCGTGGTTCGTGTTGCTGATGACGAAGTTGAAACCGGCGAAGCTGGTGTCGACATCTACAACCTGACCAAGTACACCCGCTCCAACCAGAACACCTGCATCAACCAGCGTCCGCTGGTGCGTAAAGGTGATCGGGTTCAGCGTAGCGACATCATGGCCGACGGTCCGTCCACCGATATGGGTGAGCTGGCTCTGGGTCAGAACATGCGCATCGCGTTCATGGCATGGAACGGCTTCAACTTCGAAGACTCCATCTGCCTGTCCGAGCGTGTGGTTCAGGAAGATCGTTTCACCACGATCCACATTCAGGAACTGACCTGTGTGGCTCGTGACACCAAGCTTGGGCCAGAGGAAATCACTGCAGACATCCCGAACGTGGGTGAAGCTGCACTGAACAAGCTGGACGAAGCCGGTATCGTTTACGTAGGTGCTGAAGTTGGCGCAGGCGACATTCTGGTTGGTAAGGTCACTCCGAAAGGCGAGACCCAACTGACTCCGGAAGAGAAGCTGTTGCGTGCCATCTTCGGTGAAAAAGCCAGCGACGTTAAAGACACTTCCCTGCGCGTGCCTACCGGCACCAAGGGTACTGTCATCGACGTACAAGTCTTCACTCGTGACGGCGTTGAGCGTGATGCTCGTGCACTGTCGATCGAGAAGACTCAACTCGACGAGATCCGCAAGGACCTGAACGAAGAGTTCCGTATCGTTGAAGGCGCCACTTTCGAACGTCTGCGTTCCGCTCTGGTTGGCCACAAAGCCGAAGGCGGCGCCGGTCTGAAGAAAGGTCAGGAAATCACCGACGAAGTTCTCGACGGTCTTGAGCATGGTCAGTGGTTCAAACTGCGCATGGCTGAAGATGCTCTGAACGAGCAGCTCGAGAAGGCTCAGGCCTACATCGTTGATCGCCGCCGTCTGCTGGACGACAAGTTCGAAGACAAGAAGCGCAAACTGCAGCAAGGCGATGACCTGGCTCCAGGCGTGCTGAAAATCGTCAAGGTTTACCTGGCAATCCGTCGTCGCATCCAGCCGGGCGACAAGATGGCCGGTCGTCACGGTAACAAAGGTGTGGTCTCCGTGATCATGCCGGTTGAAGACATGCCGCACGATGCCAATGGCACCCCGGTCGACGTCGTCCTCAACCCGTTGGGCGTACCTTCGCGTATGAACGTTGGTCAGATCCTTGAAACCCACCTGGGCCTCGCGGCCAAAGGTCTGGGCGAGAAGATCAACCGGATGATCGAAGAGCAGCGCAAGGTTGCTGAGCTTCGCACCTTCCTGGACGAGATCTACAACCAGATCGGCGGTCGTAACGAAGATCTGGATAGCTTCTCCGACCAGGAAATCCTGGATCTGGCGAAGAACCTGCGTGGCGGCGTTCCAATGGCCACTCCAGTGTTCGACGGCGCCAAGGAAAGCGAAATCAAGGCCATGCTGAAACTGGCAGACCTGCCAGAAAGCGGCCAGATGCAGCTGACCGACGGCCGTACCGGCAACAAGTTCGAGCGCCCGGTTACTGTTGGCTACATGTACATGCTGAAGCTGAACCACTTGGTAGACGACAAGATGCACGCTCGTTCTACCGGTTCGTACAGCCTGGTTACCCAGCAGCCGCTGGGTGGTAAGGCGCAGTTCGGTGGTCAGCGTTTCGGGGAGATGGAGGTCTGGGCACTGGAAGCATACGGTGCCGCTTACACTCTGCAAGAAATGCTCACAGTGAAGTCGGACGATGTGAACGGCCGTACCAAGATGTACAAAAACATCGTGGATGGCGATCACCGTATGGAGCCGGGCATGCCCGAGTCCTTCAACGTGTTGATCAAGGAAATTCGTTCCCTCGGCATCGATATCGATCTGGAAACCGAATAACACGTGACGCGAATCGAGAGCGGGGCAGGATTGCCCGCTCTCTGCTCCGCCAGGAGGAAAGGCCTTGAAAGACCTACTGAATTTGCTGAAAAACCAGGGTCAAGTCGAAGAGTTCGACGCCATCCGTATTGGATTGGCATCGCCTGAGATGATCCGTTCGTGGTCGTTCGGTGAAGTTAAAAAGCCGGAAACCATCAACTACCGTACGTTCAAACCTGAGCGTGACGGCCTGTTCTGCGCCAAGATCTTTGGCCCGGTAAAGGATTACGAGTGCCTGTGCGGTAAGTACAAGCGCTTGAAGCACCGTGGTGTGATCTGCGAGAAGTGCGGCGTTGAAGTCGCGCTGGCTAAAGTTCGTCGTGAGCGCATGGCGCACATCGAACTGGCCTCGCCAGTTGCCCACATCTGGTTCCTGAAATCGCTGCCGTCGCGTATCGGTTTGCTGATGGACATGACCCTGCGTGATATCGAACGCGTTCTCTACTTCGAGAGCTATGTCGTTATCGATCCAGGCATGACCACCCTTGAAAAGGGTCAGCTGCTGAACGATGAGCAGTACTTCGAAGCGCTGGAAGAGTTCGGCGACGATTTCGATGCCCGCATGGGTGCCGAAGCTGTCCGTGAACTGCTGCACGCTATCGACCTGGAACACGAGATTGGCCGTCTGCGTGAAGAAATTCCGCAAACCAACTCCGAAACCAAAATCAAGAAGCTGTCCAAGCGTCTGAAGTTGATGGAAGCCTTCCAGGGTTCCGGCAACCTTCCAGAATGGATGGTGCTGACCGTTCTGCCGGTTCTGCCGCCAGATCTGCGTCCACTGGTCCCGCTGGATGGCGGTCGCTTCGCGACTTCCGATCTCAACGATCTGTATCGTCGAGTGATCAACCGTAACAACCGCTTGAAGCGCCTGCTTGATCTGTCCGCTCCGGACATCATCGTGCGCAACGAAAAGCGTATGTTGCAGGAAGCCGTCGACGCACTGCTCGACAACGGTCGTCGTGGCCGCGCTATCACCGGTTCCAACAAGCGTCCTCTGAAATCCCTGGCTGACATGATCAAGGGTAAGCAAGGTCGTTTCCGTCAGAACTTGCTCGGTAAGCGTGTTGACTACTCCGGTCGTTCGGTAATTACCGTAGGTCCGACCCTGCGTCTGCACCAGTGCGGTCTGCCGAAGAAAATGGCTCTCGAGCTGTTCAAGCCGTTCATTTTCGGCAAGCTGGAAATGCGTGGTCTCGCGACCACCATCAAGGCTGCCAAGAAGATGGTCGAGCGCGAGCTGCCGGAAGTTTGGGACGTTCTCGCTGAAGTGATTCGCGAACACCCGGTACTCCTCAACCGTGCACCGACCCTTCACCGTCTGGGTATCCAGGCGTTTGAACCGGTACTGATCGAAGGTAAGGCTATCCAGCTGCACCCGCTGGTCTGCGCCGCGTACAACGCCGACTTCGACGGCGACCAAATGGCCGTGCACGTACCGCTGACACTGGAAGCCCAGTTGGAAGCGCGCGCGTTGATGATGTCGACCAACAACATTCTGTCGCCAGCCAACGGTGAGCCAATCATCGTTCCGTCGCAGGACGTTGTATTGGGTCTGTACTACATGACTCGTGAAGCGATCAACGCCAAGGGCGAAGGTCGTGTGTTCGCGGATCTGCAAGAAGTTGACCGTGTGTTCCGTGCCGGCGAAGCCGCACTGCACGCCAAGGTCAAAGTGCGGATCAACGAAACCGTCAACGACCGTGATGGTGGCAGCGTGAGCAACACCCGTATCGTCGACACTACTGTCGGTCGTGCGCTGTTGTTCCAGGTTGTGCCAAAAGGTCTGTCGTACGACGTCGTCAACCTGCCGATGAAGAAAAAGGCGATCTCCAAGCTGATCAACCAGTGCTACCGCGTGGTTGGTTTGAAAGAGACCGTGATCTTCGCCGACCAGTTGATGTACACCGGTTTTGCTTACTCGACCATTTCCGGCGTTTCCATCGGTGTAAACGACTTCGTTATCCCGGATGAGAAAGCCCGCATCATCAGTGCAGCTACCGATGAAGTGAAAGAGATCGAAAGTCAGTACGCCTCCGGCCTGGTAACCCAGGGCGAGAAGTACAACAAAGTGATCGACCTTTGGTCCAAGGCGAACGACGAAGTTTCCAAGGCGATGATGGCCAACCTCTCGAAAGAGAAAGTCATCGACCGTCATGGTGTCGAAGTCGACCAGGAATCGTTCAACTCGATGTACATGATGGCCGACTCGGGCGCACGGGGTTCTGCTGCGCAGATCCGTCAGCTCGCCGGTATGCGTGGCCTGATGGCCAAGCCGGATGGCTCCATCATTGAAACGCCGATTACTGCGAACTTTCGTGAAGGTTTGAGCGTACTCCAGTACTTCATCTCCACTCACGGTGCTCGTAAAGGTTTGGCGGATACCGCGTTGAAAACTGCGAACTCCGGTTACCTGACTCGTCGTCTGGTAGACGTAGCGCAGGATCTGGTTGTGACCGAGATCGACTGCGGCACCGAGCATGGCCTGGTAATGACTCCGCACATTGAAGGCGGTGACGTTGTTGAGCCGCTGGGTGAGCGCGTATTGGGTCGTGTCATTGCCCGTGACGTGTTCAAGCCGGGTACTGAAGAAGTTATCGTTCCTGCCGGTACGCTGGTAGACGAGAAGTGGGTCGAGTTCATCGAGCTGAACAGCATCGACGAAGTGATCGTGCGTTCGCCGATCAGCTGCGAAACCCGCTATGGCATTTGCGCCAAGTGCTACGGCCGTGACTTGGCTCGTGGTCACCAGGTGAACATCGGTGAAGCGGTCGGCGTTATCGCTGCCCAGTCCATTGGTGAGCCAGGTACCCAGCTGACCATGCGTACGTTCCACATCGGTGGTGCGGCAAGCCGGACCTCCGCTGCTGACAGCGTTCAGGTGAAGAATGGCGGTACCGTCCGTCTGCATAACCTGAAGCACGTTGAGCGAGTGGATGGTTGCCTGGTTGCTGTGTCCCGTTCCGGTGAGCTGGCGATCGCTGACGACTTCGGTCGTGAGCGTGAGCGTTACAAGCTGCCGTACGGTGCTGTGATTTCGGTTAAAGAAGGTGACAAGGTCGACGCTGGCGCAATCGTGGCCAAGTGGGATCCGCACACTCACCCAATCGTTACCGAAATGAAAGGTACCGTGACCTACGTGGGCATGGAAGAAGGCATCACGATCAAGCGTCAGACTGACGAATTGACCGGTATGACCAACATTGAAGTACTCGACGCCAAAGACCGTCCAGCTGCCGGTAAAGATATCYGTCCTGCTGTGAAGATGGTTGATGACAACGGCAAGGATCTCTTGCTGCCGGGTACCGACGTAATTGCTCAGTACTTCCTGCCTGCTAACGCCTTGGTCGGTGTAGCGGACGGTGCGAAAATTGCGATCGGTGACGTTATCGCTCGTATTCCGCAAGAGACTTCGAAGACCCGTGACATCACCGGTGGTCTGCCGCGTGTTGCCGACTTGTTCGAAGCTCGTCGTCCGAAAGAAGCCTCGATTCTGGCTGAAGTCAGCGGCACCATCGCGTTCGGTAAAGAGACCAAAGGCAAGCGCCGTCTGGTCATTACCCCGAACGACGGTAGCGATCCGTACGAAGAGCTGATTCCGAAGTGGCGTCACCTGAACGTCTTCGAAGGCGAACAGGTAAACCGCGGCGAAGTTATCTCCGACGGCCCGAGCGATCCACACGACATCCTGCGTCTGCTGGGTGTGAGTGCGCTGGCCAAGTACATCGTGAACGAGATCCAGGACGTTTACCGTCTGCAAGGCGTGAAGATCAACGACAAGCACATCGAGACCATCCTGCGTCAGATGCTGCGTAAAGTTGAAATCGCTGAATCCGGCGATTCCAGTTTCATCAAGGGCGACCAGATGGAATTGACTCATGTTCTGGTAGAGAACGAGCGTCTGGCTGGCGACGAGAAATTCGTTTCCAAGTTCACTCGCGTACTGTTGGGTATCACCAAGGCGTCGTTGTCCACCGAATCGTTCATCTCGGCGGCTTCCTTCCAGGAAACCACTCGAGTACTGACCGAAGCGGCAGTCACCGGCAAGCGCGATTACCTGCGCGGCCTGAAAGAAAACGTAGTCGTGGGTCGCCTGATCCCGGCGGGTACCGGTCTGGCTTATCACAGCGAGCGTAAGCGCCGTCGTGATGCTGACAAACCGTTGCGCGTAAGCGCCAGTGAAGTGGAAGCTGCACTGACCGAAGCGCTGAACTCGAGCGGTAACTGAGTTCTGCGATAAATGAGCGTAAGGCCCTGGTCGCTCCGTTCATCGAATCGAGACAATTTGTCGAGGTTCGATGGGCGGGGAGGTCGGGGCCTTGCCTTGACTGGGGGCAAGATCCTCTTTAGACTCTTGTACCCCTAAATTTGGCGGGAATTCGTTCCTGCCATTTTGCTTTTCTTGCAAGACAATAGCGTCGCAAGACAACAGTGGAGCTAGTAGATGGCAACTATCAACCAGCTGGTACGTCAGCCGCGTAAGCGTATCGTCGAGAAATCCGACGTGCCTGCGCTGCAGAACTGCCCGCAACGTCGTGGCGTATGCACCCGTGTGTATACCACCACGCCGAAAAAACCTAACTCGGCACTGCGTAAAGTATGCCGTGTGCGCCTGACCAACGGTTTCGAGGTTTCCTCGTACATCGGCGGTGAAGGCCACAACCTGCAAGAGCACAGCGTGGTACTGATCCGCGGCGGTCGTGTAAAAGACTTGCCAGGTGTTCGTTACCACACCGTACGCGGTTCTTTGGATACTTCCGGCGTTAAAGGTCGTAACCAGGGTCGTTCGAAGTACGGTACCAAGAAGCCTAAGTAGTAGCGGCTTTTTGTAAGAACTGATTTTCTATTTTTCTGAGTCGATAAGAGTAAGGTCGGAGGCGTCCCGTAAGGGCACCGATTCCGAGCGAACCTGAAGACCGTTTGAGGGCTTATCCATGCCAAGAAGACGCGTAGCAGCCAAGCGCGAAGTGCTTGACGATCCAAAATACGGCAGCCAGATCCTGGCCAAGTTCATGAACCACGTGATGGAAAGCGGCAAGAAAGCCGTTGCCGAGCGTATCGTTTATGGCGCGCTGGAAAAAGTTAAAGAACGCAAGAACAGCGATCCCCTGGAAATCTTCGAGAAAGCTCTCGACGCCATCGCTCCGCTGGTCGAAGTAAAGTCGCGCCGTGTAGGCGGTGCTACTTACCAGGTTCCGGTCGAAGTTCGTCCGTCCCGTCGTAACGCTCTGGCAATGCGCTGGTTGGTAGACTTCGCACGCAAGCGCGGCGAGAAGTCTATGGCTCTGCGTTTGGCTGGCGAACTGCTGGACGCCGCTGAAGGCAAAGGTGCTGCAGTTAAGAAGCGTGAAGACGTGCACCGTATGGCTGAAGCCAACAAGGCTTTCTCGCACTACCGCTTCTAATTTTAGCGTCACTAATTTTGCGAGGGCTTTATGGCTCGTACTACACCGATTAACCGCTACCGTAACATTGGTATCGTTGCTCACGTGGATGCTGGTAAGACCACCACCACCGAGCGCGTCCTTTTTTACACTGGCAAAAGCCACAAGATGGGCGAGGTGCATGACGGCGCCGCGACCACCGACTGGATGGTTCAGGAGCAGGAGCGTGGTATTACCATTACTTCTGCTGCTATTACCGCGTTCTGGCAGGGTTCCGAGAAGCAGCACAAGGACCAATACCGCTTTAACGTCATCGACACCCCGGGCCACGTTGACTTCACTATTGAAGTTGAGCGTTCCCTGCGTGTTCTCGACGGCGCGGTAGTTGTGTTCTGCGGCACCTCGGGTGTTGAGCCTCAGTCGGAAACCGTATGGCGTCAAGCCAACAAGTACGGCGTTCCACGTCTTGTTTACGTAAACAAGATGGACCGTGCTGGTGCGAACTTCCTACGCGTGATCGGTCAGATCAAGCAGCGTCTGGGTCACACTCCGGTGCCAATCCAGTTGGCCATCGGTTCCGAAGACAACTTCCAGGGTCAGATCGATCTGATGTCCATGGAAGCTGTTTACTGGAATGACGCTGACAAAGGCATGACTCCACGTCGCGAGCCAATCCCTGCTGAACTGCAGGAACTGGCTAACGAGTGGCGCGGCAACATGATTGAAGCTGCAGCCGAAGCCAGCGAAGAGCTGATGAACAAGTACCTCGAAGGTGAAGAACTCACCAACGCGGAAATCAAGGCCGCTCTGCGTCAGCGTACTATCGCTGGTGAGATCGTTCTGGCTGTTTGCGGTTCTTCCTTCAAGAACAAGGGTGTTCCCCTGGTTCTCGACGCCGTTATCGACTACCTGCCGGCTCCTACCGACATTCCTGCCATCAAGGGTACTGACCCGGATGACGAGACTCGGGAAATGGAGCGTCACGCAGACGACAGCGAGCCGTTCTCGGCTCTGGCGTTCAAGATCGCTACCGACCCATTCGTGGGTACCTTGACCTTTGTTCGAGTTTACTCGGGCGTGTTGGCCTCCGGCGACGGCGTGATCAACTCGGTTAAAGGCAAGAAAGAGCGCGTGGGTCGTATGGTGCAAATGCACGCAAACGCCCGTGAAGAAATCAAGGAAGTGCGCGCTGGTGACATCGCGGCCTTGATCGGCATGAAGGACGTCACCACTGGTGAGACTTTGTGCAACGCTGACAAGCCAATCATCCTGGTTCGCATGGACTTCCCGGAGCCGGTTATTTCGGTTGCCGTAGAGCCTAAGACCAAGGATGACCAGGAAAAAATGGGTATCGCTCTGGGCAAGCTTGCTCAGGAAGATCCATCTTTCCGCGTCAAAACCGATGAAGAGACTGGTCAAACGATCATCTCTGGCATGGGCGAACTGCACCTGGACATCCTGGTTGACCGGATGCGCCGTGAGTTCAACGTCGAAGCCAACATTGGTAAGCCTCAGGTTTCCTATCGTGAGCGCATCACGAAGAACTGTGAAATCGAAGGAAAATTCGTTCGTCAATCCGGCGGTCGTGGCCAGTTCGGCCATTGCTGGATTCGTTTTGCTCCTGCTGACGAAGGTCAGGAAGGTCTGCAATTCGTGAACGAAGTCGTGGGTGGTGTGGTTCCTAAGGAATACATCCCGGCGATCCAGAAGGGTATCGAAGAGCAGATGAAGAACGGCGTTGTTGCCGGCTATCCGCTGATCGGCCTGAAGGCTACCGTGTTTGATGGTTCTTACCACGACGTCGACTCCAACGAGATGGCGTTTAAAGTGGCTGCTTCCATGGCGACCAAGCAACTGGCCCAGAAGGGTGGTGGTGAGTTGCTTGAGCCGATCATGGCGGTAGAGGTTGTTACGCCTGAAGACTATATGGGTGACGTGATGGGCGACCTTAACCGTCGTCGCGGCATGATTTTGGGTATGGAAGACACGGTCTCCGGCAAGGTAATTCGCGCCGAAGTTCCGTTGGGCGAGATGTTCGGTTATGCGACCGATGTTCGTTCCATGTCCCAGGGTCGCGCAAGCTACTCTATGGAATTCAAAAAATACAATACGGCTCCGTCGCACATCGTCGAAACCGTTACCAAAAAACAAGGCTGATTCAGTCCTTTAGGCAAGGAGTTAATTGTCGTGGCTAAAGAAAAATTTGATCGTTCCCTACCGCACGTCAACGTTGGCACCATCGGTCACGTTGACCATGGTAAAACCACTCTGACCGCTGCTCTGACTCGCGTTTGCTCCGAAGTTTTCGGTTCGGCAATCGTTGATTTCGACAAGATCGACAGCGCACCAGAAGAAAAAGCTCGCGGTATCACCATCAACACCGCGCACGTTGAGTACAACTCGAAGATCCGTCACTACGCTCACGTTGACTGCCCAGGTCACGCTGACTATGTGAAGAACATGATCACCGGTGCTGCTCAAATGGACGGCGCTATCCTGGTT
>NZ_JBFUBK010000132.1:0-15652 GCF_056405815.1 Pseudomonas sp. P1_F1_2
GCTGCTTAAAAATGGAGCGGGAAACGAGACTCGAACTCGCGACCCCGACCTTGGCAAGGTCGTGCTCTACCAACTGAGCTATTCCCGCATTGGCGTCCCCTAGGGGACTCGAACCCCTGTTACCGCCGTGAAAGGGCGGTGTCCTAGGCCACTAGACGAAGGGGACACACGTACAACATTCACTCCCTACCGCGTTTCGCTGTGTGCTTTACGCTGTAAGTGGCGCGCATTCTATGGATGGATTGAGGGGTCGTCAACCCCCAGATATAAATTTATTTAAATCAATGACTTCGCCCTGCTTTCAGACGCGTTTCGGGCTTTTGCGCAGCCTGGGCTCCGACGCCTATATTCCGGTCTCCTTCAAGACGCTATAGTCCACGCCATCAAGATGATGGCAATCTGAAACATCTTCGCCACCATTTATATAAGCAGAACAACGGCCGATACATTTATGGCCATAGCTGATTCAAGTCGTCGAGTGGCCTATGCGCCCCAATGGCAAGCCACTACACTCGAACGCAAACCCTATAAAGAGGTCTTACCGGTGACACCACTCATGATCACCCTGCTAGTTGTAGCCGGGATCGCACTATTGATCGCCATTGGCTACATGAACCATGTGGTGGAAAACAACAAGCTGGAAAAGGCCCGCACCAAGGTTGAACTCAACGACCGCCTGCGCCGCTGCGGCGAAATCACCGAGACCTTCCCCGGTCAGTTGATGACACCTGCGCTCAAGCTGCTGTTGACCCGCCTGGAGCTCAACGTCTGCCAACGCCTGCTCAACCTGGAAAAAACCAGCGCCAACCTCAGGGCGCGGATTACCGAGCTTGAAGCACTGGCTGGCCAAGGTGAATCGATCCCGATCAACAACCCGCCGTCACCCATCCAGACCGAAGCCAAGGCCAAGGACGTACGTTTCCTGCTCGAAGCCCTGCATGGCCAGATCACCCGCGCAGCACAAGACGGCTTCCTGCCACCCAACGAAGCCAAGCGCTGGATCCGCGAAGTCCGTCATATCCTGGTGCTGCTGCACATCGAGTTCTTCAACAACCTCGGGCAGCATTGCTTGCAACAAAACCAGCCAGGTCAGGCGCGCCTGGCGTTCGAACGCGGCGTGCAATACCTGCGCAAACAGCAGGATCCGCAGGCCTATGCCGAGCAGCTTGAGTACCTGGAGAAACTCCTGGCTCGCGCCAACGCCTTGGTGATGGACAACATCGCAGCCGTTGAGAGCGAGGCAAACCAGCTGAACACCGGCCTCAAACAAGTCGACGCCGATGCCGACTGGAAGAAGAGAGTGATCTACGACTGATCAGCAAAAACACAAAAGCCACCTGAGAAGGTGGCTTTTTTTTGGACTGTGTTTGATGGGTGACCGGGAGAACCTTCAGAGCCGGAAGTGCCCCACCATCCCTTTCAGCTCAAGCCCCAATTGAGCCAGCTCAATACTCGACGCTGCGTTGCCTTGCATCGCCAGCGACGACTGATCTGCGCTGGCACGAATACTCGTGACACTGCGATTGATCTCCTCGGCCACCGAGCTTTGCTCCTCGGCTGCCGCGGCAATCTGCTGGTTCATCTGCTGAATCAACGAGACTGCAGCGGCAATACTTCCCAGTGCACTTTCGGTCTGCAACGCATCACTGACCGCCAACTTCACCAGTTCGCCGCTGTTCTGAATCTGCTGCACCGATGACTGAGCGGCCGAGCGCAGGGCACTGACCAGCCGCTCGATCTCCTCGGTCGATTGCTGGGTACGCTTGGCCAGCGCCCGAACTTCATCGGCCACCACGGCAAAGCCCCTGCCCTGCTCACCCGCCCGTGCGGCCTCGATCGCCGCGTTGAGCGCCAACAGGTTGGTCTGCTCGGCGACACTTTTGATCACGCTGAGCACCGTGCCGATGTTCTGGATCTCTGCGCTCAGGCTTTCGATGCTGGAACTGGCCGAAGTCGCGGAATCCGCCAACTGCTCGATACGCGCCATGCTCTGGCGCACCACATGCTGACCACTTTCAACCTTGCCATCCGCCGTCTGTGCAGCCTGTGCGGCCTCCTCGGCGTTGCGCGCAACGTCGTGCACCGTCGCCGTCATCTGGTTCATCGCGGTGGCGACCTGCTCGGTTTCTTCTTTCTGACTGCTGACTTCCAGGTTGGTCTGTTCGGTCACCGCCGACAGTGAATGCGCTGAACTCGCCAATTGCTCGATACCGGCCTGCAAGCCACTGACAATACGGCTGAGCCCGGCGCCCATCTGCTGCATCGCCTGCATCAACTGGCCGATCTCGTCACGGCGGGTCACTTCAACAGTCGCACTCAAATCACCCGCAGCGATCTGCTGGGCGACACGGATCACACTGCGCAACGGCGCCACGATCAACCGGGTAATCACCCACGCGGCCACCAGGCCAACCAGCAACGCCAGGGCCGAGGAACCGAGGATCAACAACGAGTTCTTTTTCAGTTCGGCCTGCATCGACAGATCTTCGGCAACATAGGCCAGATCGACCCGCTCCACCACTTGCGCGGCGCGCTGATGCAGTTGTTCGTAGACGGTTTTTTCCTGGGCCAACAGGCCGGTGTACTCCGTCAGTTTTTCGCTGAAACTACTAATGTGGCCTGTCACCTCATTAAGGACCGTCTGATAGCCCTCGTCCTTGACCGTGGTTTTCAGCTGCTCGGCCTGGGTCAGCGCTTGATCCGCCTGTTCGATCTTGCCCTGGCCTGCGCTGTCGTCGCCCTTGCGGCTCTGGTCCAGACGCACGCGCGCTTCGTTCATCGCCTGCAACATCAATCGCGAGACCTGGCTGACCTGGCTGGCCTGCTCGATGAACTGCCCACCGTCCTTGCCTTCGGATTGCTTCAAGGTATAGGCGCCGTCATCGGCCAGACCGGATTGCAACACATCAAGGTTATTGGCCACGCTGGACACCGACCAACTGGCCATTTCCAGTGCCAGGTCCTTGGCCTGACTCAGAGAGACGAACTCATCGAACGCCTTTCGATAAGCGCCCAGCGACTGTTCGACGTCATTCATCACCGGTACGTTGGCGGCCGATGCAGCCTTGAGCTGGGTCGCCAGAGCAATCAGGCCATCAACGCCCTCGTGCAGGGCATCGGCGGTTTTCGGGTTGCCATGCAAGGCGTACTCCTGCTCAAGCAGTCGCACCTTGAGCAAACCGCTATTGAGCGACGACATCTGCTTGAGTCCGTCGAAGCGATGACTGATGGTTTGCAGGGACCATACACCGATGGCAGCGACCAATGCTGTCAGCAGCAGTACCAGTACAAATCCCACACCCATTTTTTTTGCCATACCGAGGTTGGCAAAACGTCCTTGCACGGCCGAAATCATTGCACTTAGTCCCCTGACATAGTCTGTTGACGCAGATTCGCAACGGGCATACGCCAGCACAAGTCTCTGGCGTCGGAATAATGGCAAAAAGCTACGCCTGCGTCGTTTTCAGAACGCTTGAGGTCGATTCAAAGCAGTGGCCTGAAAGAATGCCCGGGCACGAGGATCACAGGCGTAAGCCACGTTGATGCGCTGCCAGTCCGTGGCCTCACCGTCGGGACTGAATGCTGTGGCAGAAGACAGCAACACACCAAAGCGCCGGGCCTGTGTGCGCACCTGAGCGTAGTTGGACAACCGTGATCGCGCCCAGATGAAAAGCCCTCCCACCGGTTTGCCGAAAACCTCCCAGTCGGCGTCTTCGAGCACTTGCAAGGCGGCCTCTCTGTCGGCGTGCAATCGTTGGCGCTGACGCTGCACCAACTTGCGATAGGCGCCGCTGGCCAACAGGCTAGCCAACACCGCCTCACAGAACATCGAGGCGCCCATGCTGCTGGTCATCTTGACCTGGGCCAGTCGTGACACAACCGCGTCACTGGCCACAATGAAGCCGATGCGCAATGAACTGCTGAGGGTTTTGGAGTAGCTGCCGAGGTAGATCACATTGTCGTCAATCCCCAGTGCCGCGAGGCGCGTGCCTGGGCCGCTGTGCAAATCGGCATGGACGTCATCCTCGATCAGCAACATGCCATGGGCTTTGGTCAGTTGCAGCACCTGCTGTGCCACCAGTGCCGTGAGACTACTGCCCGTCGGGTTGTGGCAGAAACTATGGATAAACAGCGCACGAGGCTTGTGCTTGCGCAATAGTGCTTCAAGCGCCTGCGTGTCAGGCCCGCGCGGGGTACGCGGTACCTCGATCATCGTCACGCCGTTCAGCCTGAGCAGATCGAATAACAACGAATACCCCGGGCTTTCGACCACCACGCAGTCGCCGGCCTTGAGCAACGTGCGCATGATCAGATCGAGCCCATGGGTCGCCCCTGCCGTGGTCATAATCCGTCGATCGTCCACGTTGATGTCGAATAGATGCAGACGCTTGCGGATCTGCTCACGCAAGGCAGGCAACCCCAGGGGGGTGCTGTAGTTGAACAAAGCGGCCATGTCGGTGCGGCTCACCTGGCGAATGGCGTAGCTCAAATCGTCGGTTTCACGCCATCTTTCCGGCAGGCAGCCACAGCCCAGCTTGAGTGCGCCCGTGACGTCACCCTGCGTCACGTCCGCCCCTTCGAACCAATGGCCATCCTGTCGCTTCTGCGCGATTGATGCTGGAAGGGCAACAACGAAACCGGTGCCCTGACGCGGCGCCAGCACACCTTGCGCCACCAGACGCTCGCAGGCTTCGACGACGCAGGATTGACTGAGCAGATTGACCCGCGCGATTTGCCGTGCGGACGGCAGACGCGTTCCCGGCAACACGTCGCCCTGACGCAGCCAATCGGCCAGCGCGTCGACGATTTGCTGCACGACCGGCACCAATGCCTGTCGATCGATTCTCAACTCCATGAGCAAGCAAACTCCTGTCTGTTTTGCGGGAAACAGTTAAGCACAGGAGCGTCGATGGGGATGTGCGACAACGCCGCTAAAACCCTCGGTTCTAACCCTTTGAAACACATTGCCCGGCACCATCACGGAACTGTAAAAAAACCCGCATAAATGCGGGTTTTTTCCTACGTGAAGTGCCTGACTTCAGAACGCTGTAACGCCACCATCCACGGCCAGCGAATGGCCGGTGGTGAACGCGGCACCGTCGCTGCACAGATACAACACCGCGCTGGCGATCTCTTCCACCTTGCCGATGCGACCCACCGGGTGCATCGCGTTGGCAAACTCACCCTTCTTCGGGTCCGCCTCATACGCACGACGGAACATGTCGGTGTCGATCACCGCCGGGCATACCGCATTCACGCGAATCTTTTTCTTGGCATATTCGATGGCCGCTGACTTGGTCAGGCCGATCACCGCATGTTTGGACGCCGCGTAAATGCTCATCTTCGGTGCAGCCCCCAGGCCCGCCACCGAAGCGGTGTTGACGATGGCACCGCCGCCCTGGGCCAACAACAGCGGCAGTTGATATTTCATGCAGAGCCAGACGCCTTTGACGTTGACGCCCATGATCGCGTCGAACTCATCCAGCGTGCCTTCGGCGAGCTTGCCTTTCTCGATCTCGATGCCGGCGTTGTTGAAGGCATAGTCCAGCCGCCCGTAGGTGTTTACCACTTCGTCCATCAGATGTTTTACATCGCTTTCCAGCGTCACGTTGCAACGCACGAAGGTCGCTTCGCCGCCCGCTGCACGAATCAGCGCCACGGTGCCTTCGCCACCCGCGGTGTCCAGATCGGCGACCACGACCTTCAGCCCTTCGGCGGCGAACGCCTGGGCGGTCGCACGGCCAATACCGGCCGCCGCGCCTGCCACCACTGCCACCTGGCCGGAAAACGTCATGCTCATTGTTATGTCCTCGAAGAGAAGAATACGGGGGATTGCCTGATTTCAGTCTAGCCACAGAGGGCTGCGCCACGGCAGCACTATCAAGTGGCCGGTTGGGTACCCATGAGTGACAGTGATAGAACGCCGACCCCGACTATCACTGCACTGGATCGAGGTGCATTCGCCGCATCAGCCAGACTTGCGGCATTGATCATGAAGGGCTATCAACAAGGCTTCATTCATCTTGAGTGCCTGTCATGACTACCCAGACCAATCGCCAGTTCCTGCTCGCCAAACGTCCCGTGGGCGCGGCCACCCGCGAGACTTTTACCTATCAGGAAGTACCGGTCGGCGAGCCGGCGTCGGGGCAGATTCTGGTTAAAAACGAATACCTGTCCCTGGACCCGGCCATGCGTGGCTGGATGAATGAGGGCAAGTCCTACATCCCGCCGGTGGGTTTGGGCGAAGTCATGCGCGCATTGGGTGTAGGCCAAGTCATTGCCTCGAACAATCCGGGGTTCGCGGTCGGAGACTACGTCAACGGTGCCCTCGGCGTGCAGGATTACTTCCTCGGCGAACCACGAGGTTTCTACAAAGTTGATCCGAAACTGGCGCCATTGCCGCGCTATTTGTCCGCCCTTGGCATGACCGGGATGACCGCCTACTTCGCCCTGCTCGATGTCGGCGCGCCGAAGGCCGGTGACACGGTGGTGCTGTCGGGCGCTGCCGGCGCGGTGGGCAGCATTGCCGGACAGATCGCCAAGATCAAAGGCTGCCGCGTGGTCGGGATTGCCGGCGGCGCGGACAAGTGCCAGTTCCTGATCGATGAATTGGGTTTTGATGGCGCCATCGACTACAAAAACGAAGACGTCATCGCCGGCCTCAAGCGCGAGTGCCCGAAAGGGGTCGACGTGTATTTCGATAACGTCGGTGGCGACATTCTCGACGCGGTGCTGAGCCGACTGAACATGAAGGCCCGCGTAGTGATTTGCGGCGCGATCAGCCAATACAACAACAAGGAAGCGGTCAAGGGCCCGGCCAACTACCTCTCGCTGCTGGTCAACCGCGCGCGCATGGAAGGTTTTGTGGTGATGGACTACGCCGCCCAGTTCGCCGCCGCCGGGCAGGAAATGGCCGGCTGGATGATCAAGGGGCAACTCAAGAGCAAGGAAGACATTGTCGAAGGACTGGAGACATTCCCGGAAACGCTGATGAAATTGTTCAGCGGCGAGAACTTCGGGAAGTTGGTGTTGAAGGTTTAACCCAAAACTTTCAGCAACCCCAAAACCAATGTGGGAGCGAGCTTGCTCGCGATTGCGGCGTATCAGACAACGAATATGTCGACTGACAGGCCCTCATCGCGAGCAAGCTCGCTCCCACAGGGGTAGCGGTGGTCAGGCGAGTTCGGCGACTACGGCGGCGAGTGCCTTGGCTGGATCTGCCGCCTGGCTGATCGGACGGCCAATCACCAGATAATCGGAACCGGCGTCCAGCGCCTGGCGCGGGGTCAGGATGCGGCGTTGATCGTCTTGGGCGCTGCCCGCTGGACGAATACCTGGCGTCACCAGTTGCAACGACGGGTGAGCCGACTTCAAGGCCTGGGCTTCCAGCGCGGAGCACACCAGACCGTCCATCCCGGCTTTTTCCGCCAGGGCGGCCAGGCGTAGCACCTGCTCTTGCGGCTCGATGTCCAGACCGATACCCGCCAGGTCTTCACGTTCCATGCTGGTCAGCACGGTCACGCCGATCAACAACGGCTTCGGCCCGGTACGCTGATCCAGCACCTCACGGCAGGCCGCCATCATGCGCAGACCGCCGGAGCAGTGAACGTTGACCATCCACACACCCATTTCCGCAGCGGCTTTGACGGCCATGGCAGTGGTGTTCGGGATATCGTGGAACTTGAGGTCGAGGAACACTTCGAAGCCCTTGTCACGCAGGGTGCCGACGATTTCCGACGCGCAACTGGTGAACAGTTCCTTGCCGACTTTTACCCGGCACAGTTTCGGGTCCAACTGATCGGCCAGCTTCAGTGCGGCGTCACGGGTGGGGAAATCCAGGGCGACGATGATAGGAGTCTGGCAGACGGACATGTGCGGGCTCTCAGGCAGGACGAAATCGGCGCGCATTGTAGCGGAACCAGCGACGCTGCGGGACCCGATGATCGGTAATTCGTCATCGCCGCTCAGGCAAGACTAGTCCTTTGGCCAATTGTGTCGAGCCCGATACACTCCCGACACGTCCACAACATCGTTCATCACTACCCTCGGCAGCCGCAACACGTCCTTACAGCACTTCCCGCCTCCGGGCCGGACGCCTATGCTGAAGCCACAACCTCGCAGCCCATCTTTGTGGTTGGCAGCCTCTCTGGCAGATGAACGCACGCATGCACAACTCCCAAGCCCCTTTGAAGGACGATCAAAAAGCGCCCGGCGACGACAAGCGCTGGAGCATTCGCGCCCTGATCGTCGACGATGACGTCCCGATTCGCGAACTGATGATCGACTACCTCGCCCGGTTCAATATCCACGCCAGCGGCGTCACCGACGGCACCGAGATGCGCCTGGCGCTGCAAGCCGAGCATTTCGATGTGGTGGTGCTCGACTTGATGCTGCCCGGTGAAGACGGTTTGTCATTGTGCCGCTGGCTGCGTGCCGAATCGGACATTCCGATCCTGATGCTCACTGCGCGCTGCGAACCGACCGACCGGATCATCGGCCTGGAGCTGGGCGCCGACGATTACATGGCCAAGCCGTTCGAGCCCCGTGAACTGGTGGCCAGGATTCAGACCATTCTGCGTCGAGTGCGCGATGATCGCACCGAACAGCGTGCGAACATTCGCTTCGACAATTGGCGCCTGAACAGCGTGTTGCGACAGTTGATTGCCGACAACGGCCTGGTGGTCCCACTGTCCAACGCCGAGTTCCGCCTGCTCTGGGTGTTCATCGAACGTCCGCGCCGGGTGCTCAGTCGTGAGCAATTGCTGGACGCCGCTCGCGGTCGCTCGATTGAGGCCTTTGATCGCAGCATCGACCTGCTGGTCTCGCGCCTGCGCCAGAAACTCGGTGATGACCCCAAAGCGCCACAACTGATCAAGACCGTTCGCGGCGAGGGCTATCTGTTCGACGCGAGAGACATCGGCTGATGCGTGCGCGCTTCGATACGCTGTTCGGCCGCCTGTTCGGTGTGCTGTTGCTGGCGATCGTCCTCGCGCACTTGCTGGCGTTTGCCTGGTTTCACCACTACGGCCCACCTCCTCCGCCACCGCCGCCGGAGTTTTCCGAAAGCGTTGACGGGAAACGCCCGCCGATGGACCCACGCTTTGAAACCCGGCCGCCTCGGCCGTGGTTCGGCGGACCGTTAGTGCCGCTGACCTTTCAATTGATTTCGCTGATCATTGCGGCCTGGTACGGCGCCAAACTGCTGAGCCGGCCAATCCAGCGCCTGAGCGATGCCGCCGAGCGCTTGAGCGAAAACCTCGACAGCACGCCACTCGATGAATCGGGACCACGGGAAGCGCGGCAAGCGGCCTACACCTTTAACCTGATGCAGAAACGCATTATCGAACAGGTGCAGCAGCGTTCGCGGATGCTGGGCGCGGTGTCCCATGACCTGCGCACCCCACTGTCGCGGCTCAAATTGCGCCTGGAACAGATCGACGACGAAAAACTGCAAGGTCAGATGCGTCAGGATCTGGACGACATGATCAACATGCTCGACGCCACCCTGACTTACTTGCACGAACAGCGCACCAGCGAGGCGTTGCAATGGATGGACGTGCAAGCGTTGGTGGAGTCCCTGTGCGAAAACGCCCAGGACCAGGGCGCCGATGTTCAGGCCAGTGGTCACTGCGCCCCGCTGCACGTACAACCGATGGCCTTGCGTTCTTGCATCAACAACTTGCTGGATAACGCGTTGCGCTATGCCGGGCAGGCATTGATCAAACTCGAAGACAGCCGCGAAACCCTGGTGATCCGAGTGATTGATCACGGTCCGGGCATTGCGGCAGACAAACGTGAAGCCGTGTTCGAGCCATTCTTTCGCCTGGAAGGTTCACGCAACCGCAACTCTGGGGGTGTAGGCCTGGGCATGACCATCGCCCGCGAGGCCTCCGAACGGCTGGGTGGACAATTGAGCCTGGAAGAAACTCAGGGCGGTGGTTTGACCGCAGTCATTGAGTTGCCGAGATCCCTGTAGCAGCTGGCGAAGCCTGCGTCCGGCTGCGCAGCAGTCGTCTACCGAAACACCGCGGTGAATGATCTGGCGGCTGCTGCGCAGCCGGACGCAGGCTTCGCCAGCTGCTACAAAGGCGATCTGTGTACTGACCGGTACAAACCCCACATACCCACGACACCTTGCCCCTTGAGGCTGCATAAGCCGGTGCACCCACCGGTTTTCCATTCCAGGGAGTGAGCACAATGATTGGTAGCGTCAGCAACTACACCAGCTATACCGGCAGCACCAGCAGCACCACGACCAACAGCGCCCGCAGCCAGCAGTTCCAGAAAGAACTGCTCGCCAAGCTCGACAGCAACAGCGACGGTGCGGTGGATCAGGACGAGCTGAACAGTGCCTTGTCACAAAAAACCGATGACGGTCTGTTGGTCAGCCTGAGCAAAAACTTCGCCGACCTCGACAGCGACAGCAGCGGCAACTTGAGCAGCGAAGAAATGGCCGCGATGGCGTCACCGCCACCTCCGCCGCATGATCAACCTCCGAGCACGGAACTGGCCGATGCGCTGATCAGCGCCCTGGACACCGACGGTGACGGCGCCATCAGCAACGACGAGCTGAGCACCGGCCTGACCAGCGCCGGCAGCAGTGCCGACAGCAAAGAAATTTTTTCGGCCCTGGACAAGAACCAGGACGGCACCGTCAGCAAGGACGAACTCGCCGCCAGCCTGACCCCACCGCCACCGCCGCCACAACAGGTGTCCAGCGAGGAACTGTTCAGCCAACTGGATTCGGACAGCGATGGCAGCGTGACCGCCACCGAATTGAGCAACGCGTTGCAGGCGAGCGACAGCACGTCATCGACCAGCACGGACACCAGCGCCGCGTTGCTCAAGGTTCTGGACAGAGATAGCAGCGGCGGTGTCAGCAGCGATGAGCTGAAAGCAGCCCTGCAAGCCGGCCGAGAACAAAACAGCGACAGCTCCACCGATCAGTTCAATGTCAACGAAGCGTTGAACAAGATGATTGCCAACTTGAGCAAGCAGTACTCGCTCGATAATGTGGCAACGGTGGGCAAGTACCTGAACGTCGCGACCTAAGCAAAAAGCCCACTGACCTTCGCAGGTCCAGTGGGCTTTTTGTCATGGCGCAATCATCACTCAGAGCCGGGGATCTTCCAGCCGCGTCGGTCCCTTGCTCCAATCGGTCAGCAAGCTGTAGGCCACGGCCAACAATGTCGGGCCGATGAACAGACCGATAAAGCCAAACGCAATCAACCCGCCAAACACGCCCAGCAGAACGATCACCAACGGCAAGTTTCCGCCCCGGCTGATCAGGTACGGCTTGAGTACGTTGTCGACGCCGCTGATGATGAACGTGCCCCAAATACCGAGGAATATCGCCATCCCGTACTCACCCTTCCAGGCCAGCCAGGCCGTGGCCGGGATCCACACCAGCGGTGGCCCCATCGGGATCAGGCTCAACAGGAACGTCACAATACCCAGTACCAGAGCCCCGGGCACACCGGCAATCAGGAAGCCGATCAGGGCCAGCACGGCCTGCGCTGCCGCCGTCCCGATCACGCCATTGACGACTCGTTGTACCGTACCGGCCACCAGTTCGATGTAGTACCCGGCACGGTGGCCGATCAACCGCTCCAGCAACCCGTGTACAAATACCGCCAACCGGGGGCCGTCACGGTAGAAAAAGAACACGAAGACAATGCTCAGCGTCAGTTCGAGAATCCCGCCGCCAATCTGCGCACTGCGCGCCAGCAACCAGTTGCCCATCTGCCCGACATAAGGTTTCAGCGAGGCCATCATCGCCGCGCCCTGCTGGTCGATACTGTTCCAGATTCCTACCAGCCGTGCGCCAACCAGCGGAATACCGCCCAGCCACGCCGGTGCTTCGGGCAGGCCATCAACCTGTACATCCTTGATGAACACCGTGGCATCTCGCACATGATCTGCCAGGTTGAAACCCAGCCAGACCAGCGGCACCGCCACCAGCAACATCCAGCCGAGGGTCAGCAAAGCGGCCGCCAGGGATTCGCGACCATGGAGCCAACGGGTCAGCAAACGCATCAGCGGCCAACTGGCAAACGCCAGCACTGCGCCCCAGAACATCGCCGACCAGAAAGGCGCCATCACCCAGAAGCTCGCGCCAAACAACACCAGGAGCAGAATCTGCACCACCAGTCGATCGTTATTGATCATCTAAATCTCGAAAAAGTCAGTCCGCAAAAAGAATAGGCGAACGTGCAAGACACGTTCGCCTGATAGAGCTTATCGCAACAGTTCGATGTGCAGGCCAGAGCCTTCGACGTTGCCGGTTTCCAGTCGGGCCGCACGCACGCCCTGCTGGATCAGGGCCTGACGCCAGGCTTCGGCTTTCGCCCCAGAGACACTGACCCGCAACGTGGTGTCCAGGTTCAACCCACGGGAGATCAGACGCAGCCAGGTTTCATCCGGCTCGGCGGTCAGCGTGAGGAAATCCAGCTCACCGGTGTTTTTGAGCTCGCGCAGCAACGTGGCCGACGTCGGCAGCAATTCCCCCAGCGGCGCCGCGGCGTCGAACTGTTCGACGTGCAAATACGCTTTGCGATTGCCGCGAGTGATGCTGTAAAGCGCCACCAACGAATTGTCCCGAGGGGCCGCCAGACGCAACAGCAAGTACGCCTGCTGATCGTCGGCGCCATACAGCTTGGCGTTGCCGAAAACCTCATTGGCCCACAGGCTGCTTTCACCGCAATCGCGAGACTGGCACCAGAACAACAGTTGCGCGCCTTGCTTCTGCAATGCCTCTCGAGCGGCAGTGAAAGCCTCGGTTGAAGAATGTTCCGGTGGTAATTCGTAGGTCACCGAAGTGGCCGTGCCACGAGCGCTGACTTGACCATCGAAACGCAATTGACCGCTGATTTTACGGATCGAACCCAACGGGTAGATCCGCTCCAGCTCGGCCGCAGGGCGAAAGTCGACAATCTGCGCATCTTCCATACGCGGCAGGATCGGCAGGTCCTGACTGCCCGGGACATCGGCGGCAAACGATAAGGGACTGATGCAGCACAGCACCAACAGACTGAGTGAACGCATGGTCAGACTCATCGGATCAGCATGGCCTGGGCACCCTTGATGACACTGGCTTCATCGGAGCGTTGGGGCACTTGCAACCCACGCTGCACCGCCGGACGCGCCTCCATGGTCGCCATCCAGCGTTGCAACGCCGTCAGGCCGTCCACGGAAACACCTGACCACTCATAGCCACGCACCCACGGGAAGGTCGCAATATCGGCAATGCTGTATTCGCCGGCCAGAAACTCTTCGGTTTGCAGGCGCGTATCGAGTACCTCATAGAGGCGCCGGGTTTCATGCTGATAACGATCGATGGCGCCCTGGAGTTTTTCCGGAAAGTAGCGGAAAAACACGTTGGCCTGCCCCTGCATCGGACCGATCCCACCCATCTGGAACATCAGCCACTGCAACACCACCGAGCGCCCTTTCGGGTCGGAAGGCATCAGTTTCCCGGTCATTTCAGCGAGGTAAATCAGGATGGCGCCGGATTCGAACACGGCGAAATCGCCATTGCCGCGGTCGACAATGGCCGGAATCCGGCCATTGGGATTGATCTTGAGGAAGTCTTCGGACTTCTGTTCCTTCTTGTCGAAACTCAGGGTTTGCACCGTGTAGGGCAGGCCGAGTTCCTCCAGCACGATAGAGACCTTGTGGCCATTCGGGGTCGCAGCGGTGTAGAGATCTATCATGGTTGTCTCCCATTTCAACCCGCCCAGCCTCGACAGTTGCCCGGCGCAAGTCAAGGAACGGCGAAGAACCGATTGAAACAGTCTGCGACAAGGTCGGCGCCGGGTTCGTCATTCAGGTRCAAATGATGACCGCCTGGCAGCTGTTCACGGCTAAAGGGTAGACGCTCCAGCAATTCAGGATGTTTGGCGAGCATGCCATCCGCTGCGACCACCAGTTTTGCCGGGCAACTGACCCGCTGGACAAAGGCCATGGCCTGTTCGGTAGTCAGGCGCAACGGTGAAGGCAGCGTCAGCCGGTTATCGGTGCGCCAGGTGTAACCGCCCGGCACCGGCATCAAACCTCGCTGGGCCAGCAGCTCGGCGGCTTCTCGGCTGACGGCCACCAAGCCTTTCATGCGCGCTTCGATGGCACGGTCCTGGGTGGTGTAGACCGGTTTGCGTTTTTCCCGCAGGTCCAGCTGCGCTTGCAGGGCCATGCCCATTCGCTCGGCAGCATTTTCGCCTTTGTCTGTAGGAGGAATGATGCCGTCGATCAAGGCCAGGTGCGTGACACGCTCCGGCATCGATCCGGCAATGATCAAAGAAGCGATTGCCCCCATGGAGTGCCCCATCAGCGCAAAACGCTTGAGGCCCAGCTGTTCGGCGACTTGCAGCACGTCATGGGCGTAGTCCCACATCGCGTAGCCGGCACCGGGCGGGCGATGCCCGGAATGACCGTGACCGGCCATGTCCAGGGCGATGATGCGCAGGCCTTTAAGCTTGGGTGCGAGTCGGGCAAAGCTGTTGGCATTGTCCAGCCAGCCATGCAACGCAATGACCGGCAGGCCGTCTTCAGGACCGAACAAATGCGCCGCCAGCTCGATGTGCGGCAGGCTCAGGCGGACTTCTTCGACGGCGTTGCTCATGCGCAATCCTGTTGGCGGCGACCGTCCCAGCGACTGAACAGGGTTTTCAGCAACGTGGCCGTGTCGTGTGGACGTTCAAGCGGAAACATGTGGCCGCCAGGCAGGGTCAGGGATTCACCCTGCGGCATGCGCCCAACGGAGCTGGCGTGATGACGCATCACCACACGGCTCTTGTGCCCGCGCACCACCGCCAGCGGTACTTTCAATTGCCGAGTGCGACCGGGGCTGGTGTGGGGCACGCCACGGTAGATGCTGATTTCCGTGGCAGGATCGAAGCGCAGGCGCAGTTTATCGCCGACCTTGTGCAAACCGTGTTGCAGGTAGGCGTCAAAACATTCCGGATCAAAACTGCGGAACAGGGTTTTACCGGCGAAATAGCGGCGGGCGCTTTCCAGGTCGGCAAACTCTTCCCGACGCCCCAAGGTACGACCGGCCGGGGTCAAGCGGTCGATAAAACCGAATCGCTTGGCGGCGCGGATGACCCATTGATCGGTGCGGGTCAGGACCGGAGAGTCCAGCATCACCACGCCACGATACAACTCTGGGCAACGCAGTGCCGCGTGCAAGTGCAGCACACCGCCGAAGGAATGGCCGACGCCCCACACCGGTTCTGCTTGTTGCTTGAGGTGATGGATCAGCTCGTCCACCAGGTTGTACCAATTGTCGTCCGCCGGAAAACGCGGGTCATGAGCGTGCTGCTCCAGATGCGTCACCTGGTACTCGGGCGCGAGCGCCGCGAACAACTTGCCGTAGGTCCCTGAAGGAAAGCCATTGGCGTGGGCGAAAAATATCTGTTGCGACATACCGGCAAATCCATGAGCGAGACAAGGCGTTGATTGTCCGTAAGACGACGGCTGACAGCAATGACTGTAAGTGACAGGAAGGATGACAGTCCGGTCAGCGCAATGTCCGAAACGACAATGAATATCTCTGTAGCAGCTGTCGAGCCCCAGCGAGGCGGCGTTCGGCTGCGCAGCAGTCGTCAAACCAGCCAACGCGACATTTCAGGTAAACCGAGGTGGTCGAACTGACGAC
>NZ_JBFUBK010000133.1:0-15365 GCF_056405815.1 Pseudomonas sp. P1_F1_2
GAGCGAGCCTGCTCGCGATAGCGATATTTCAGTCACATCAATGAGAGATGTAACGCCGCAATCGCGAGCAGGCTCGCTCCCACAGGTTTTTAGATCAGGTCAATACATCGGCGATGACTGCAATGATATCGCCGCACTGCACCACTCCGGGAAAGTGGCGCGCCGCCAGCAGCCCGCTGCGGGCCGCGCGATATTCCACCGGGGCGACGCCGCTCCGGGTAGCGTCGTAAACGCGGGCAATCACGTCTCCTTCTCTCACGTTATCGCCCAGATCGCGGCACATTTCCAGCAAGCCATCGTGTTCGCTGTCGATGAAGCAATTGGCATCGGGCATGTCGAGCATGATTGACTCCGTGGTCTGGATCTCACCTTCGAGAATCCCCGCATGCACCAGCAGATTGCGCACCCCGCGCTCGGCAATCGCCACACTGCGCGCCGTGGACGAACCACCGCCACCCAGTTCGGTCGTGACAAAAACTTTGCCCTGACGCTCGGCGGCGGTGTCGTACATCGACCCGGCATCGAGCTCCAGCATGCGCATGCTGTAAGGCGCATTGAAGGCGCGCATAGCGGCTTCACATTGCTCTTGCTGGTTCTTGTCGGGCAGCACATGACAAGCCGCGAAAGGCAGGAAGTCCAGGGTGCGGCCACCGGAATGGATATCCAGCACGATGTCGGCCAAGGGCAACAAGGTCCGGTTGAAGTAATCGGCGATTTTCTCGGTCACGGTGCCGTCCGGCTTACCGGGGAAACTGCGATTCAGATTGCCCTTGTCGATCGGCGACGTGCGCCGACCGGCATGGAACGCCGGGGTGTTCATGAACGGGACGATAATCACCCGCCCCGTGACATCGGCGGCCGTTAGGCCCTGGGCCAGTTTGCTCAGCGCCACCGGGCCTTCGTATTCGTCACCGTGGTTACCGCCGGTAAGCAGCGCGGTCGGACCCTGACCGCGCTGAATCACCGTGACCGGAATCATCACCGCGCCCCAGGCCGAGTCGTCCCGGGAGTATGGCAATTTGAGGAACCCGTGCTGCACGCCTTCGCGGGCAAAATCCACCGTGGCGCTGATCGGGTTGTCAGGCAGGTCGCTCATGGCTCAATCCTTCACGAACAGTTGGCGTGGCACGTTGCACAGCGTCTCGACGCCGGTTTCGGTGATCAGAATGCTTTCGGTGATTTCTAGCCCCCAATCGTCCATCCACAGGCCCGGCATGAAGTGGAAAGTCATGCCCGGCTGCAACACGCTGGTGTCGCCGGGACGCAGGCTCATGGTGCGTTCGCCCCAGTCTGGCGGATAGCTGATCCCGATCGGGTAGCCACAACGGCTGTCCTTGTGGATGCCGAATTTCTCCAACACTTTGAAAAACGCCACAGCGATGTCGCCGGTGGTATTGCCCGGTTTGGCTGCTTCCAGTCCTGCGGCGATGCCTTCGACCACGGCTTTTTCGCCGTCGAGGAAGTGCTGTGGAGGTTTGCCCAAATAGATCGTGCGCGACAGCGGACAGTGATAACGCTTGTAGCAACCGGCGATTTCAAAGAAGGTCCCGGCGCCTTTTTCGAACGGCGAATCGTCCCAGGTCAGGTGCGGCGCGCTGGCGTCGGCACCCGTGGGCAATAGCGGCACGATGGCCGGGTAATCGCCGCCATGACCGTCAGCGCCGAGGATCCCGCTGCTGTAGATTTCAGCCACCAGTTCATTTTTGCGCATACCCGGCTCGATCCGTTCGAGGATCCGCCCGTGCATGTTTTCGACGATGCGCGCAGCGATGCGCATGTAAGCGATTTCCTGGGGCGACTTGATCGCCCTCTGCCAGTTCACCAACCCGACCGCGTCGATCAGCTTGGCCTGCGGCAGGTTTTTCTGCAGCGACAAATACGAGGCGGCGCTGAAATAATAGTTATCCATTTCCACGCCGATGGTCAGCGCGTACCAACCCCGGGCACTGATGACTTCCCGCGAAAGGTAATCCATCGGATGGCGTTCCCGGGACTGCACGTAGATGTCCGGGTAACCGACGATGTTCTCGTGCTGCATGAACACCGTGCGCTTGGCGCCGTTGGCGTCTTGCCCGCGACCGAACCAGACCGGCTCGCCGTCGAGCGCCAACAACACGCATTGGTGAACGTAAAACGACCAACCGTCATAGCCGGTCAACCAGGCCATGTTCGACGGATCGGTGACCAGCAACAGCTCGATGCCCTGAACCTGCATGGCCGCTCGAACCTTGGCCAGACGCTGGGCGTATTCCTCCCGTTCGAACGGGAGATTGACGACTATCTGAGACATGCACATGCCCTCTGATAAATGACGCACGGATGAAAAAAGTGGATTAGCTACCGAACTGAAAACCCTTGCCGGCCGAGCGCGCGCGCTCGAAGGCCAGATTGGCCATGGCGGTGTCCTGGGCGCCGGTTCCGGTGAGGTCGCACAAGGTGACTTGCGCATCGCTGGTCCGACCCGGGTGCTGGCCCGCGAGCACTTGCCCCAATTCGGCCAAGCCCGATTCGTCGGTAATAACACCGGCCGCCAAAGCGTGATGCAACTCGCCGAGGATTCGCGTTTGGCTCAAGCGATCCGCCACGTAGCGGTCGACCTTGGCCAACGCTTGGGGAGAAATTTCATTTTTGTGTTCGGCATCCGAACCCATGGCGGTGATGTGCAAGCCGGGGTGCAAGTGGCGCGCTTCGATCAGCGGTTCACGGCTCGGGGTGCAGGTGATCGCAATGTCCACGCCGGTCATGGCCTCGTCGATGCTAGTGCAAGGCGTGACCGTCAGACCGCTGTCGCGCGCCAGCTCGGTGCTGAAGTCTTTGGCCTTGGCGCTGTCGCGTGCCCAGACTTGAACGGATTCAATCGGCCGAACCAAACGCAACGCCTGAAGCTGCAACGCGGCCTGCTCGCCGGCACCGATCAGCGCTACGCTGCAACTGTCGACCCGGGACAGGGCTCGAGCCGCCACGGCGCCCGCCGCGGCTGTGCGTACGGCGGTCAGATAACCGTTGTCCAGCAGCAAGGCGTCGAGCAAACCGGTGCGCGCCGAAAGCAACATCATCATGCCGTTGAGACTCGGTAGGCCCAGTTTCGGATTGTCGAAAAAACCCGGACTGACCTTGATCGCAAAACGCTCCAGGCCCGGCAGGTATGCAGTCTTCACGTCCACTTCGCCATTGTGCTCGGGGATGTCCAGACGGAGGATCGGCGGCATTGCCACCGCTGCCGTGGCCAGCAGCACAAAGGCTTGTTCGATAGCTTCGATGCTCGGCAAGTCTAGTGCCACACAGGCACGCAGATCCGCTTCGCTCAATAAGGTGATGTCACTCATCAATGCGGCACTCCATTCAGTCGTTATTGTTGGGGTTCACGCATCTGCGACCGCGAGGACTCGCAGGTGCTGATCGATGTCGACGTTACGGCCGCTGACCACCACCACGATCGGCCCGCGCGGCTCAATCAATCCATCAAGCAACGCGGCAATCCCGACAACGGCCGCGCCCTCCAGCACCAGACGCTCTTCGCGATAGGCATGGCGTAGGGCATTGGCGATGGAAGTCTCGCTGAGCAAATGCACGTGGTCACACAGATCGCGGGTCATGTTGAAGGTGTAACGGTTGTTCAGGCCGATGCCACCGCCGAGCGAGTCGGCCAGAGTCGGCAGCTCTTCGACTTCCACCGGATGCCCGGCTGCGAGGCTGGCGTGCATGGCCGCACCGCGTTGCATGCTGATGCCGTGGGTGATGATGTTCGCGCTGACGCTTTTGATCGCCAGCGCCACACCGGCAAACAAACCGCCGCCGGACAACGGCACGAGGATTTGCGCCACGTCCGGTTGCTGTTCGAGGATTTCCAGCCCCAGCGTGCCCTGCCCGGCGATGATGGCCGGGTGATCGAACGGCGGCAGCAATGTCGCGCCTTGCTCGTTGGCGATCCGTTCGGCTTCACGCTGGGCGTCGTCCTGAGACTGGCCGACGATGCATACCTCGGCGCCCAGATCACGAATGGCTTGAACCTTGTTCGCCGGCACCAGATGCGACAGGCAAATCGTCGCCTTCACGCCTTGCCGGGAAGCGGCATACGCCAGAGCACGACCGTGATTACCGGTCGACGCCGCCACCACGCCACGCGCTTTCTCCTCGGCGCTGAGCTGCGCCACGGCATTGCTCGCGCCGCGCAATTTGAAACTGCCGGTGATTTGCTGGGATTCGAGTTTGAGGTACACCGCCACGCCCAATCGTTGCGAAAGGCTGGGCGAATATTCCAAGGGGGTACGCCGGACAAGCGATTCGATGCGCTGGCGAGCGAGGTAAACATCATGTAGCTGCAACGTTGACATGACCGCGTCCCGACTGTGGTGTTGGGCGCAGTCTAAGAGGACTGGATTGTCGTAATGAATGTACTAGGGCAATTTAGTCGACAAACTTTTTTGCGAGCTTTTTCCCGGTCAGAAATCGTGGATTTGCGGGTACTGCCCGAATATCTCGCGCATGCTCATCAGTGCGTCCCGCATTTCTTCGTCGCTGCATTCGGCGCCGACACACATCCTTACCGCTCGAGCCCGAGGCGTGCCACGCACGGTGAACGGGTCAGGCGACGTGACGGCAATGTGCCGGTGACGCAGGGCCCGAACCAGGCTGTCGACCTCCCAATGCGGGGGAATGCCGACCCACGCATTCAATGCATGAGGATGCTGGCCGAGCAGGTGCTCGCCCAAGTATTCGCTGACCATCGCCTGTCGGCCGGCCAACAGTTTGCGCTGCAAACGCACGAGCGTGTCGGCGCGACCGTCGCGAATCCAGCGCGCGGCGATTTCGGAGACCATGGGCGTGGCCATCCAGCTGTTAACCCGCAAGATGCTCTCGGTGCGCAACGCCAAACGCTTGGGCACCACCAGATAACCGATGCGTAAACCGGTCAGCACCGACTTGGTCATGCTGGTGCAATAGAACGACAGTTCTGGCAGGTAATGGCTGATCGGCGGCGCGCGATGCTCATCCAGCAACGGCCCGTATACATCGTCCTCAATGATGTGCACGCCGAAACGCCGAGCGATGTCGGCAATCTCCCGCCGACGACTGTCCGGCATCAGGCTGGTGGTCGGGTTGTTCAGGTTCGGCGTGCACACCAGCGCGGTGATGCGCTCGTTGCTGCACATGTCTTCGAAATGTTCCGGGTCGATGCCATAACGGTCCATCTCCAGGCCTTTGAGGGTGAACCCCAATACCTGAGAGTTGCCGATCACTCCGTGATCGGTGACCCCTTCGCAAAGTACTACATCATCGGGGCCCGCCAGAGATGCCAGCGCAAGGAAGATACCGTGGGCCGCGCCATTGGTAATCAGGATGTCATCGCGCTCGACCCGCAGTCCTTGCCGTCCGATCCAGCGCATGGCCTCTTCGCGGTGCGACTCGAAACCGGCAATTGGACGAAATGCGTGAATCCACGGCTGATCCTCTTCCGTGCTGAGCTCGCGGCAGGTGTCACGCCAGAACTGGTCGTGCTCGCGGGTGTGCAGGATCCGCGCGATGGAAAAATCCACCAGGGCCCGTTCAGGGCTATCGAGAATATAGGTAGCCACTCGATCGCTCATGCGCCGCGACACAAAGCTGCCGCGCCCGACTTCGCAACGCACCAGCCCCTGACGCTCCAGCTCTTTATAGGCGTTGGTGACCGTCTGCACGCTGATGCCCATGGTATCGGCAACATGCCGCTGCGGTGGCAGGCGCTGATCATTGGCCAAGACACCCTGCTCGATATCATCGGCAATCGCCTGCACCAGAATCTTGTACTTTGACTCGCCACTGCGGACGATATCCAGTGCCGCTTTCCATTTGTCCATCAGCGCTAAAACCCGGGTCTGTGCTCGTCGGGACAGCATCGCGCTAGTATCCATGCAATGCAATTGTCCTAGTGCAATACAATGATGCTCAGCGCTTTTGTATGCTCGGCTCAAGGTCGACAGCCGGGCACCTTCAAGCCCACAACAAAATCAGTCGACCTGTACCGGACTGCGCCCAGATCCATGAGATCAGTCCTTGTACGCTTTGCTCTTGTAACACTGCCTCCTACCACAGAGCCGTCACCGACGGGTCAACAAGAAACAGGAGATTTTATCGATGAGCAATTTCCCTTCCCGCAGCACCCATGCATTGCGTCACCTGTTCGTAGCTTGCGCGTTGTTCGGCCTAGTCTCCGGCGCCCAAGCCGCTACGACACTGGAAACCGTCAAACAGAACAGCAGCATCCGTATCGGTTATGCCAACGAAACCCCGTTCGCCTTTACCGAAACCGACGGCAGGGTCACCGGTGAATCACCGGAAATCGCCAAAGCCATCTTTGCCAAAATGGGCATCAAACAGGTTGACGGAGTGTTGACCGAATGGGGCTCGTTGATCCCGGGTCTGCGCGCCGGGCGCTTCGACGTGATTGCCGCCGGCATGTACATCACGCCGGCTCGCTGCAAGCAGGTGCTGTTTACCGATCCGCAGTATCAACTGCCGGACGCGCTGCTTACGGCCAAAGGCAACCCGAAGGGGCTGCACAGTTACGAAGACATCGCCAAGAATCCCGAGGTGAAGCTGGCAATCATGGCCGGCACGGTGAACCTGGGCTATGCCCGCGACTCGGGTGTTAAGGATGAGCAAATCCTCCAAGTACCGGACACCACCGCCCAGTTGCAAGCCGTGCGCGCCGGTCGTGCCGACGCGGCAGTGGGTACTCAACTGACCATGAAAGGTTTGGCCGCCAAGGGTGGTGAAAAAGTTGAAGCAGTCACCGAGTTCAAGGATGACCCGTCACACATTGGATACGGTGCTCTCGCCTTCCGTCCGGAAGACAAAGACCTGCGCGATGCGGTCAACGCCGAGTTGAAAAAATGGTTGGGCTCCGAAGAGCACCTCAAGGCAGTTGCCCCTTTCGGGTTTGACAAATCCAACGTGACAAGCAAAACGGCTGCCGAGCTCTGCGCTCAATAGTCGAAACAGGCATGGCGCCACGGCGCGATGCCTATTTCCCTGCTTAATCCGGATGGACAGGTTTAAACCATGGGTGAATTACTTCCGCTATTGATACAAGGCGCCTGGGTGACACTCCAGGTGACGATCTTCGGTTCGCTGCTGGCGATTGTCGCGGCAATCCTCGCGGCTCTGGGGCGCATGTCGCCTTGGCGGCCATTGCGCTGGTTTTCCATTGCTTACATTGAAGTGTTTCGAGGCACGTCGTTGCTGGTGCAATTGTTCTGGCTGTTTTTCGTACTGCCGCTGCCGCCGTTCAACCTCGAACTGAGTCCCTACAGCGTGGCCATCGTCGGTCTCGGCTTGCACATTGGTGCTTACGGCGCCGAGGTGATGCGCGGTGCGATCAGCTCTGTCGCCAAGGGGCAATACGAAGCTTCCACGGCACTGAACTTTAGCGGCTATAAGCGCTTTCGCCGCATCATTCTTCCGCAGGCATTGCTGGCCGCTATTCCGCCGGGTACCAACCTGCTGATCGAATTGCTGAAAAATACTTCACTGGTGTCGTTAATCACCCTGTCAGACCTGAGCTTCAGGGCTCGTCAATTGGATCAGGCAACTTTCGAGACTCTGGAAATTTTCAGCCTGGCGCTGGTGATGTACTTCGTCTTGGCGCAGGCGATCAACATCGGCATGCGTCACATTGAGCGCCATCTGGCTCGCGGGCGGATGCGTGGAGGTCTGTCATGACACTGTTCGATTGGACCTATGCCTGGCAAATCCTCCCCGATTTACTGCGCGCTTCCCTTAACACCGTGGGGATTACCCTGGTCGGCTTCCTGATTGCCATTGTGCTGGGGCTGTTCCTGGCTATCGGTCGAAGGAGCCGCAGAGTCTGGCTGTCGTGGCCGACCACCGCCGTGATCGAGTTCATTCGCAGCACGCCGCTGCTGATCCAGGTGTATTTCCTTTACTACGTGCTGCCCAATTACGGTGTCAGCATGACCGCGATGCAAGTGGGGATTCTCGGCATAGGCCTGCATTACGCCTGCTACATCGCCGAGGTGTATCGCGGCGGCCTCGATGCGGTGCCGCGCGCGCAATGGGAAGCGGTCACGGCGTTGAACATCGCCCCATACAGCGCTTATCGCAACATCATACTGCCCCAGGCCCTGCGGCCGATCCTGCCTCCATTGGGCAACTACCTGGTGGCGATGCTCAAGGACACGCCGGTGCTGTCGGCGATTACCGTGGTGGAAATCATGCAACAGGCCAAGAACATCGGTTCCGAGAATTTCCGCTATTTGGAGCCGATCACCATGGTCGGCCTGTTTTTCCTCGCCCTAAGCATTGCTTTGGCTTATCTGGTACGGCGCCTTGAAGTGCGCCTGGAGCTACGCTAATGACTACTCCACTGTCGACACCCGGTGACCTTTCACGGCACAGCAACCCGACCCCGCTGCATCCGCAGGAGGCCATGGCCATGCAGGAAACCAAACCGGTAAAGCCGATCGTCAGCTTCCAGGACGTTACCAAGAGCTACGGCAACTTTACCGTGCTCGATCATTTGAACCTGGACGTCACGCCGGGTGAGAAAGTCGCGATCATCGGCCCCAGCGGCTCCGGAAAATCCACACTGCTGCGGGTACTGATGACACTCGAAGGCATCGATGACGGACTGATCCGCATTGAGGATGACTTGCTGACCCACATGCCCAATCGCAACGGTGTATTGGTGCCCGCCAATGACCGGCACATCCGCCGAGTGCGCGGCAAGATCGGCATGGTGTTCCAGAGTTTTAACCTGTTCCCTCACATGACAGCGTTGCAAAACGTTATCGAGGCGCCGGTGCAGGTGCTCGGTATGAAACCGGCCGAGGCCCGTGAACGTGCAGCAGACTTGCTGGAACTGGTGGGTCTGGGCAGCAAGCTCGGGCATTACCCATCGCAGTTATCCGGTGGTCAACAACAACGGGTGGCGATCGCCCGGGCACTAGCCATGCGCCCGAAAGTCATGCTGTTCGACGAAGTGACCTCCGCGCTCGACCCGGAACTGTGCGGCGAAGTGCTCAACGTGATCCGCAAGCTCGGCACCGAACACAACCTGACCATGCTGATGGTTACGCATCAAATGGGTTTCGCCCGGGAGTTCGCTGATCGTGTGTGCTTTTTCTACAAAGGGCAGATTCACGAGCAGGGCACCCCGGCGCAAATCTTCGAACACCCGCAGCAGGAACGCACGTGCGCGTTTCTCAGTGCGGTGAAAGAAGCCAACTAGGCAAGCTGCCAGCCCTGGCCGCCACTCGGGTCGATTACGCGTTGGGATTGCAGTTCATCGTCCCGCTGGGGGATTTGGGAAAGCCAAAAGGAGTAGTTCATGACTTGCTTGATTTGTGGTGAAACTGCGGCGGTCTTTGAAACTGATGGTGAATACGAGGAAAGAACCTGTCCGAGCTGTGGGCATTGTCGAATTACGGGTGCGGCGCTTGTGCTGATGAAAACCCACGGTTGGTATTTCGATATAGAGCTGACTCGGAAGTGGATCACAGAGCACCAAGGCATCGGATTTATTCCAACAATTGATTCGCGCCAGGCAGTTCGCCTGATTGACGTTTAATTGGCCACTCAATTCAGACCGGTCACTGTCCCGCTGAGGCAAATACGCTTTTCTGTGAGCGTAGGGGCCCAATGCAGGGGCATGTCCTGGCGGTGACGTGATTCGGATTTATGGGCTATTGGTTGATGGCCCGGTATGTGGTCTGATTCAGGAGCTTTGTAATGACAGATACCCCCTTACAGAGATGCCGACGTGGTGTTGGCGTGCCCAATATGTGGAAGCATCCACTTTGAACGTCCGCTTCCGCGAAAGTCGTAAGACCGCTTAGGGTCGACTACTGCCCTCCACGAAGGGCAGCTTTGGGTCGATGTTTGAAAAATAAGTGCTTTGTACAATGCTTGGGGTTTGTCTGTGATTTGCCAACGTTCAGGCCAGCTGACTGCGCGGCTGGCCCTTGGAGAGAAAACCGCCCGATGGGCTGACCATCTACTTGCTGCCATAGGTGTTGTCGCCATCCATGACCAGGCGCTCGGCCTAACCGTCGCCACACAAGTCCAGCCTTCGTATGTCAGCAATTGGTACTGGGCAAAGCAGTCGTGCAGCTCGAAGACATCGATGTCTTTCGGACCAATTCCGACCTATTGGTAGGCAATGTCGGCAGCCAGGCGGTGTTAACGCCGACTGAACGCTCACCTAGGAGGCTGTCGCAGATTGGTCCAAGGCGAAAAATCTAATGACCTGCATGGCCTAGTTTAAAGATGAAATCTTCTGAAAACCTAGGTCCGTTTTCAATTGGCAGAATCATCGTTATCGGGTCAGTTTTCGGTCGACGACAACACTCGGGGCGTTCCGGGGCCACTTGGCGAGCACCTCCCCAAAACTCAACTATATTGCTCCTAGGGGGAGATGCCGGATACGACATCCGAGTGATTGTCTTGATAGATGACAAATGACAAGAAGCTAGGCGACTAGCTGTGCAGTTGCCCTAGCTCGTGTTTGCTTGCACAGCATTTTTCTATTTGGGGACAACGACATGCTCCTATCATTGCACTTCGCCGCCTTGTTTGGCGGCCTAATCCTGAGTGCGTCGGTCCTGGCCGCCGAAGTCGACGCCGCAACATACCACTATCCGTTGACCAACCCGTTTGAAGCTACCATCCTCTCAACACCGCCCGAACTTCGCCCCGAGTTGCCACTCGACGACGACATCAAACAGAGCGACTACTCCCTCAACCTGCTGCCACATCGCGAATTCGAACTGCCTGCCAATTTTTGGGCTGTGAAAAAACTACGCTACCGCATGGCCAAACAGGACCACCCAGCCCCGCTGATCTTTCTGATCGCCGGCACTGGTTCGCCTTACTACAGCAGTGTCAACGAGTTCCTCAAGAAGCTGTACTACAAGGCTGGCTATAATGTAGTGCAGCTATCCTCGCCCACCAGCTACGATTTCATGACCTCAGCCTCACAAGTGGCCACCCCCGGAGTGACCAGAGACGATGCCGAAGACCTGTACCGAGTCATGCAGGCAGTGCATGCTCAACAATTGAACGTACCTGTCACAGAGTACTACCTTACGGGCTATAGCCTTGGGGCACTCGATGCAGCGTTTGTTGCCAACCTTGACGAGTCCAGACACAGCTTCAACTTTAAACGCGTGCTGCTGCTCAACCCTCCAGTCAGCCTCGTCACTTCGATAGCCAACCTGGACAAGCTGGTGCAGGCCAAGGTCAAAGGTATCGACAACAACACGACCTTCTACGAGCTGATGCTTACAAAGCTGACCCGCTATTTCCAGCAAAAGGGTTACATCGACCTCAACGATGCCCTTGTCTATGACTTTCAGAACTCGCACAACCGCCTGTCCAATGAGCAGATGGCCATGCTGATCGGCACGTCTTTCCGCTTCTCGGCAGCTGACATCGCCTTCACCTCCGACCTGATCAACCATCGCGGCCTGATCACCCCGCCCAAATTCCCGATTAACGAAGGTACCGACCTCACGCCGTTCTTCGAGCGAGCCTTAGAGTGCAACTTTGACTGCTATATGGCGGGGCAAGTCATCCCCATGTGGCGCGCCCACACCAACGGCGGTAGCGTGCTGCAACTGAATAACCAGGCCAGCCTCTACGCACTCAAGGATTATTTGAAAACCAGCACCAAAATTGCCGTGATGCATAACGCCGATGACATCATTCTCGGCCCTGGTGATCTCGGCTTCCTGCGCAATACCTTCGGTAACCGTCTGACCGTGTACCCGCACGGTGGGCATTGCGGCAACATCAACTACCGTGTCAACAGCGACGCCATGCTGGAGTTCTTCCATGGCTAGAAAACTTCTCTTCGTTGCAACGCTGTTGAGCGCTGGCATGGTCCAAGCCGAAGGCACCGTACCGCCGGCGCCCAACGTCGTCGAACCCGATGGCTACACCCAGCCGCTCAAGCAACTTGAATTCAACCCTGGCCTGGACCAGCGCGAGTTCGAGCGCTCGACTTTAGACGCCTTGAGCGTCTACGACCCTCTGGGGAGCTGGAACCGCCGGGTCTACCACTTCAACTACCGTTTCGACCAGTGGGTTGCCCTGCCAGTGGTCAACGGCTACCGCTACATTACACCCAGCTTTCTGCGTACCGGGGTGAGTAACTTCTTCAATAATCTGGGCGATGTCTCCAACCTGCTAAACAGCCTGCTGCAGCTCAAAGGCGAGCGCTCGATGGAAATCACCGCACGGCTGCTGCTCAACACCACCGTCGGTATTGCAGGTCTTTGGGACCCAGCTACTAGCATGGGCATTCGAAGACAAAGCGAAGACTTCGGTGAGACCCTGGGTTTCTACGGCGTGCCGAGCGGCGCATACCTAATTCTACCGTTCCTTGGTCCATCCAACCTTCGCGACACCGGCGGACTAGTCTTCGACTGGAGCACCGCCTCGCAAATCAACTACCTCAATGTCGCCGAGGTCAGCAAGAATCACCCGGAAATTTACCTGCTGCGCGCCATCGACAAGCGCTACACCACCAACTTCCGCTATGGCCAGATGAACTCACCGTTCGAATACGAAAAAGTCCGCTATGTGTACACCCAGGCGCGTAAGTTGCAAATTGCTGAATAGCCTCAGCCTGACAGACATCTATGGGTCGAATAGCGACCACGACGCACCGTGACTGAGCCACCCTTGTCCTCCCTCAACCTGGAGGACAAGCCATGAACTCAATTGCTACACATCGCCATCAGCCTTGGAACAAGGGAAAGCTCGTCGGGCAAAAGGCGCCGCTCCGAGTCAGAGATATCTGGGCTATCCGCGTAAGACTTCAGCTTGCTGAGAAGACACGGGATCTGGCGCTCTTCAACTTGGCTATCGACAGCAAATTGCGTGCCTGTGACTTAACCAAGCTGCGAGTCCGAGACATAGCCCATGGGGAACATGTGTCGTCACGAGCCATCGTGATGCAGCAGAAAACCCACCACCCAGTGCAATTTGAAATCACTGAGCAAACCCGAACGGCTCTGGAGGCTTGGATGCATCAAGCCCACCTCCACAGCGAGGACTTCTTGTTCCCGAGCCGTTTGCACGACTCAGACCATCTCTCCACCAGACAGTACGCTCGAATAGTCAAAGCGTGGGTGACCGCCATTGGCCTTGACCCAACCATGTACGGTACTCACACGCTACGGCGAACCAAGGCATCGTTGATCTATCGCAGGACAAAGAATCTGAGAGCAGTTCAACTCCTGCTGGGGCATACGAAGCTTGAAAGCACCGTCAGGTACTTGGGCATCGAGGTCGATGATGCCCTGGAAATGGCAGAGCAGACAGAAGTCTGACCATCCATTGCGACGGTCTACCCCAGACCGTCGCTATCCGACCCATAGGCGACGTTCATCGGACGGACTCACACGTTTAGCTGCTTTTTGCCGTGGTATTTATATCCGTGAACTGCCTCCATTTCCGGGAACAGTTGCGACAACGATCTTGACTTTGATGCCTAAGGCCGTGGCCACTTTCAGAACGATAGAAAGGTTCGGATCACCATCCTTAGAAAATGCCCGGTACAGCGTGGCTCTACTTATTCCGGTCTCGCGAGAAAGCCGGCTCATTCCTTTGTCTCGCGCAATTGTGCCCAGTGCAGCAACCAATACGCTCGGATCATTCGCCATCAGACCGCTCTCCAGAAGGGCGGCAAAATCCTTATCACTGATTCGACTGTCCGACTCAACCAAACCTGTGTAATGCATAGCAGCCTCCCCGTGATAAGAGCGTCTCCTAAAGCAATGGCTACGCCAGAGTCGGTGAAGATGCTCATATGAAAATCTAGACCATTCCGGACGCATTAACGCGATGTGCTGGATCTTTCTATCCCGCACTCTGAAATTTAAGTGTTCTGATGTTCCTCGGTCTTAATGACTGATCAGATTCGGAGGGCTGTTACCCGGTTTTGGCCCCATTTCGCTCAGTCGCAAAGGTCAGAAAGCGGTCATGGGCGGCCATTCGGCAGACGCTGGTAGACGCTGGTAGACGGCCTGCTCGGCCCGATGCACCGCCCCGATCATGGCCCGGTAGGCCTCGGCGCCAATCAACCCGGCGGCCTGCAGTGCCAGGGTGAAGCCAAGGGCGTGCGCGATGTGGTGTTGGATAATCGGGACCGCCAGGTGCTCACCGATGCGCTGTAGCTCGGTGTCCCAGGCCTGTTGCAAGGACGGGGTCGGCAGGCGCAGCGGCAGCGGGTCATCCGGCATCGGTTCTTTTGAGCGCGGCATGGGGAGGCTCCTGGACGAATGAGTGGCCGACAGTGCGTCAAACCAGAGGGCCGGGGGTCGGTATACCAGTCTAGGCGGTGGTGATTTCCGCCGCCAATCAAAAAGGCCCCCGCACCGGGCTGAGGTGGGGGGCCTGTTTTACATAAGCGGCGTTATGGGTAATCGGCGGTTTTTTATGGCGTTCAGCACCATAGGTAAGTGATAGCCCCCGTTTTTGGGGAATTGTCCTAAAGGAAAATTGATGTCTGGTGTAATGACGTGGCGGGTTTATCGCGGTGCCGCGAAGCGTGGCGCTGACGTGGCCTACTGGCGTGGATTTTGCTTCGACGGTTAGAGGCAGCATTCATTGATGCATCAAAGCCGGAGATTAGCGCCTTGTGGAAACATCCTCTACTGCTCGGCATTACCTGTGGATTTGTGATCTTCACATTCGGTTTGGTTGTGAGCTTTAGCGTAATCCTGTGGCAGATGAGATAACCAATCGATTAACGGTAAGCTTTCTTGATAAACAGCCGTACGATGCCCAACTTAAACAGGAAGCGCCCATATGCAGCGCGTAAACGAATTATCCCCCATAGACTCGATCGACCCACTCTCTGTGCGTTTGCCGACGGAATCGCTGCAATGCGCTTGGGAGACGTCGCTGGAAAACATCATTCAGGCCCGCACGGAACTGGCCATTCTAGAGCACGTTTCAATCGCCCGGGGTTTTGCATGGGGTGTCCATGCGGGTGCGCTGGTTGACCATACGGATTTCACTTCGATGGGCGCGAAAATCATCTTGGCTCACCAAGAGGCCTTAGATAAATGCAGGAACACCATCATCGAGAACGGTTGACTGTAGTTCATTAGAATCCATGCATGGTTGTGAATGAGAAGTGAATCATCCCGGATATTCTGGAGCATCCGACGACTGCTTTTGGCCGATTCTGTTGAAAAAGTAGCTCCCATGTCTGGGCTGCGGCAAAATTGCTGCATTGGCCGGCGGGGGATCACACAGCATGATTGGACAGTTATCGAGTGGGCAGGAGCGACTGTTTTACTCGTTCAACCTTGAAGATCACATCCCAGCCAATCACCTTCTGCGCAGCATTGATC
>NZ_JBFUBK010000134.1:0-15329 GCF_056405815.1 Pseudomonas sp. P1_F1_2
GGGTAGCTATGTTCGGAATAGATAACCGCTGAAAGCATCTAAGCGGGAAACTAGCCTCAAGATGAGATCTCACTGGGACCTTGAGTCCCCTGAAGGGCCGTCGAAGACTACGACGTTGATAGGTTGGGTGTGTAAGCGCTGTGAGGCGTTGAGCTAACCAATACTAATTGCCCGTGAGGCTTGACCATATAACACCCAAGCAATTTGCGTCGAAAGGCCAGATTGCGGTGTGTGAAGACGAAACGAACCGAAAGTTCGAGATACTCACAAAACACCCAACTATCGCATACCCAATTTGCTGAAGCGCGGCCAGCTGGCCACGACTCGGTACCCGAATTTCTTGACGACCATAGAGCATTGGAACCACCTGATCCCATCCCGAACTCAGCAGTGAAACGATGCATCGCCGATGGTAGTGTGGGGTTTCCCCATGTGAGAGTAGGTCATCGTCAAGATTAAATTCCGAAACCCCAATTGCGAAAGCAGTTGGGGTTTTGTTTTGCCTGCAGAAAACCCGGCTTGTCGGGTTTCTATGCAGCGGCTCGCGGCATGGCTATCATGCGGGCCTCATTGTGAGGCGAAACTTACATGCTGACGTTGTTAAAGCTTCTTAAAGATGGCCGGTTCCATTCGGGTGAGGCTCTGGGTGTTGCGTTGGGCATCAGTCGTAGTGCTGTGTGGAAGCAGCTTCAGCATCTAGAAGCTGAGCTCGGCTTGTCTATTCATAAAGTGCGCGGCCGCGGATATCAGCTGGCTGCGCCGTTGACGCTGCTCGATCCTGTAGCCATAAAAGAGCGTGCACCTGATTGTGGCTGGCCCATTTTTGTCTTCGATTCAATAGACTCCACCAACGCTGAGGCTTTACGAGCTATTGAGCGTGGTCGGGCCGCGCCATTGTTATTGCTTGCCGAGCGCCAGACCGCTGGGCGTGGGCGGCGAGGGCGCAAATGGGTCAGTCCTTTCGCAGAAAACATCTATTGCAGTTTGGTGTTGCGCATAGAGGGTGGAATGCGACAACTGGAGGGATTGAGCCTCGTTGTCGGTCTCGCGGTCATGCACACCTTGCGTGCGCTCGGTGTTTCTGGCGTTGGATTAAAATGGCCCAACGATTTATTGGCTGATCAGAAAAAAATCGCCGGGATATTGCTTGAGTTGGTCGGTGATCCCGCGGATGTGTGTCACGTAGTGATCGGTGTTGGCATCAACGTCAACATGCAGATCACTGATGAGGTTGACCAGTTGTGGACATCGATGCGCCTGGAGTCGGGCAGGGTGATTGATCGTAATCACCTGGTTTCGGAGTTGTGTTCGCAGCTCCAGGCGTATTTGGCTCGGCACCAGCGCGATGGGTTCTCCTCTATTCAGTCTGAGTGGGAGCAAAATCACCTATGGCAAGGGCGACCAGTCACATTGATAGCCGGCACGAGCCAGATAGAGGGGGAAGTGTTGGGTATCGACAGTCAGGGGGCTTTGCGCTTGAAAGTGAATGGCGTTGAAAAAGTCTTTAGTGGTGGTGAGCTCAGTTTGAGGTTGCGTGATGATTCTTGAGCTCGACTGTGGAAATAGTTTTATAAAGTGGCGTGTGCTTCGCGCAGGTGTCAGTCGAGTGTTCAGTGAGGGCGTAGTCGATTCAGATGACGCTTTGCTGGAAGGGCTGCGCAATCTTGATGGGCTAGCCCTTACGCACTGTCGGTTGGTGAGTGTTAGAACGGCGGAAGAAACCAGTGCGTTGAACTATCTATTGACGCAAGCTTTTGGTGTGTCTGTGGTATGTGCTTCGCCTGCTCGCCAAGTGGCTGGGGTGCGCAATGGCTATGACGAGTATGAGCGGTTGGGGCTAGATCGCTGGCTGGCAATGCTTGGAGGGTTTCATCTGGCTTCTGGTGCGTGCCTGGTGCTTGATTTCGGTACGGCTGTGACTGCTGACTTCGTTGCTGGGGATGGAGAGCATCTTGGTGGTTTTATTTGCCCTGGGATGCCTTTGATGCGTCATCAGCTACGAACCCATACTCGCAAGATTAGGTATGGGGATCTGGCTGCCGAGCGGGCCCTTGAGAGTCTCGCTCCTGGTCGCACGACAGTGGAGGCGGTTGAGCGAGGCTGTTCTCTTATGCTGAGGGGGTTTGTCCTGACTCAACTGGAGATGGCGCGCAGTTATTGGGGGGAGGACTTTGTGGTGTTCCTTACCGGGGGAGATGCGGCTCTTGTCGCCGGAATCGTGCCCGAGGCCAGGCTGGTTCCAGACCTGATTTTTGTAGGTTTAGCGATGGCATGTCCATTGTCTTGAGGTTTTTATGCGTTGGTTGCTCCTGTTGCTGCTTGTTCTCAACGTCGTCTATTACATTTGGCATCAGCAAGAAGCCCCTCTGCGGGCAAAAGATGTAACGCCTTTGAGTTTGTACCGAGGGTCTCAGCAGGATATTCGCTTGTTGAGCGAAGCAGCTGATGCGACTCATGACAAAGAAAAATCCACAGTGGCTAGCGGAAGCTGTCTCTATTTGGGTGGCTTTTCTCGTCAGGAGTCACTGTTGTTGGTTGGGCGGCGACTTGGTGAGATGGGTGTGAGGTTTCAGTCCTTGCAGAAAGATCCCGTCGAGTCGTCCGGTTACTGGGTGCTTGTATTACCCGAAAGCCAGCGTTTGCTGGATGGTTTGCAGCTGCAAAACCTTTCTAAAGAATTCAATGAGTTAAAACATAAAATAATGCCGTGCGAGGGGGTTGCGCCTGCCGAATAGTTTGAATAGAATGGCGCCCGCTTCGCAGTGAAGACCTTTAACGGTCAGCGGTGTGATAGCAGTGTCAACGCAGCTAAGCTCAGGTTTTTAATGAGAAAAATGCTTGACAGAAGGCTGGCATGATGTAGAATGCCGGCTCGCTTAGGAGGGGTTCCCGAGCGGCCAAAGGGATCAGACTGTAAATCTGACGTCTACGACTTCGAAGGTTCGAATCCTTCCCCCTCCACCATTTTTAGCGAGAGCTGCAAGCTCCGCGGGTATAGTTTAGTGGTAGAACCTCAGCCTTCCAAGCTGATGATGCGGGTTCGATTCCCGCTACCCGCTCCAAGTTTGCAGGTCCTGCAAAGTGTTACGCTCTTGTAGCTCAGTTGGTAGAGCACACCCTTGGTAAGGGTGAGGTCAGCGGTTCAAATCCGCTCAAGAGCTCCATATAACAAGGCAGATATGAAAATATCTGCCTTTGTTTTAATGGCTGATATTGTTCGCTTAATTCTTCTGCTGAGGGTTGTTTCGATGGCTAAGGAAAAGTTCGATCGTTCTCTGCCGCACGTCAACGTTGGTACCATTGGTCACGTTGACCACGGTAAAACCACTCTGACTGCTGCTCTGACTCGTGTTTGCTCCGAGGTTTTCGGTTCGGCTATCGTTGATTTCGATAAGATCGACAGCGCGCCAGAAGAAAAAGCTCGCGGTATCACCATYAACACCGCGCACGTTGAGTACAACTCGAAGATCCGTCACTACGCTCACGTTGACTGCCCAGGTCACGCTGACTATGTGAAGAACATGATCACCGGTGCTGCTCAAATGGACGGCGCTATCCTGGTTTGCTCGGCCGCTGATGGTCCGATGCCRCAAACCCGTGAGCACATCCTGCTGTCYCGTCAGGTAGGCGTTCCGTACATCGTGGTTTTCCTGAACAAGGCTGACCTGGTAGACGACGCTGARCTGCTGGAACTGGTTGAGATGGAAGTTCGCGACCTGCTGTCCACCTACGACTTCCCGGGCGATGACACTCCAATCATCATCGGTTCGGCTCGTATGGCGCTGGAAGGCAAAGACGACAACGAAATGGGCACCACTGCCGTTCGTAAACTGGTTGAAACTCTGGACAGCTACATCCCAGAACCAGTTCGTCTGACCGACAAGCCGTTCCTGATGCCAATCGAAGACGTATTCTCGATCTCCGGTCGCGGTACTGTTGTGACTGGTCGTATCGAGCGCGGTATCGTTCGCGTTCAGGATCCGCTGGAAATCGTTGGTCTGCGTGACACYACCGTCACCACTTGCACCGGCGTTGAAATGTTCCGCAAACTGCTCGACGAAGGTCGTGCTGGCGAGAACTGCGGCGTTCTGCTGCGTGGCACCAAGCGTGACGACGTTGAGCGTGGTCAGGTTCTGGTTAAGCCGGGTTCGGTTAAGCCGCACACCAAGTTCACCGCAGAAGTTTAYGTTCTGAGCAAGGAAGAAGGCGGTCGTCATACTCCGTTCTTCAAAGGCTACCGTCCACAGTTCTACTTCCGTACTACTGACGTGACTGGTAACTGCGAGCTGCCAGAAGGCGTTGAAATGGTAATGCCAGGTGACAACATTCAGATGACTGTTACCCTGATCAAAACCATYGCGATGGAAGATGGTCTGCGTTTCGCTATCCGTGAAGGCGGTCGTACCGTCGGCGCTGGCGTCGTAGCCAAAATCATCGAGTAAGTCTCTTTTAGAGTCGGCTTGATGAATTGAAAAAGCCTCCGCTTAGCGGGGGCTTTTTTATTGGGTTGACACCTATCTGGGGCGTCTATAGAATTGCGCCTCCTTTTAACGGGCGTATTGCGCTCGGTGGGAATAGCAGCCGGAGTCTGAAATCCAATGCAAAATCAGCAAATCCGTATCAGGTTGAAGGCTTTTGACCATCGCCTGATCGACCAATCCACCCAGGAAATCGTGGAAACCGCGAAACGTACTGGTGCTCAAGTGCGTGGTCCAATTCCACTGCCTACCCGTAAAGAGCGGTTCACCGTTCTGGTCTCCCCGCACGTCAACAAAGACGCGCGTGACCAGTACGAGATCCGTACTCATAAGCGCGTACTGGACATCGTCCAGCCAACGGATAAAACCGTTGATGCTCTTATGAAGCTTGATCTTGCGGCCGGTGTGGAAGTGCAGATCAGCCTCGGCTAAGACTCGGTCTTAGTCGTGTAACGCTCTGAAATGGGCGGCCATAGCGGGTGAAAGCCCCGTACACTCATGAGGTTTACAACATGACTATTGGTGTAGTCGGTCGTAAATGCGGTATGACCCGTATTTTCACCGAAGAAGGTGTCTCCATTCCGGTCACGGTCATTGAGATCGAACCGAATCGCGTCACCCAGTTCAAAACTGAAGAAACCGATGGCTATCGTGCAGTGCAAGTCACTGTCGGCGAGCGTCGTGCTTCGCGTGTTACAGCTGCTCAAGCTGGCCACTTCGCTAAGGCGAACGTTGCCGCTGGTCGTACCGTAATGGAATTCCGCCTTGAAGAAGGCGAGTACCAGGCCGGCGATCTGATCAACGCTGAAATCTTCGCTGCTGGTCAACTGGTTGATGTAACCGGTCAGTCCAAAGGTAAAGGCTTCCAGGGTACGATCAAGCGTTGGAACTTCCGCGGGCAAGATAATACCCACGGTAACTCCGTGTCCCACCGCGTTCCAGGCTCTATCGGCCAGTGCCAGACTCCTGGTCGTGTATTCAAGGGCAAAAAAATGTCCGGTCATATGGGCGCTGAGCGCGTGACCGTGCAGTCCCTCGAAGTAGTGCGCGTGGACGCTGAACGCAATCTGTTGTTGGTCAAGGGCGCTGTTCCTGGCGCTACTGGCGGCAACTTGGTTGTACGTCCAGCAGCCAAGGCTCGCGGTTAAGGGGAAGCTGACATGCAATTAAATGTAAATGACGCTCAAGCGATCGAAGTTTCCGAACTGACATTTGGCGGCGAATTCAACGAGACGCTGGTTCACCAGGCAGTCGTGGCCTACATGGCTGGCGGTCGTCAGGGTTCCAAGCAGCAAAAGACCCGTTCCGACGTTCGTGGTGGCGGTAAGCGCCCATGGCGTCAGAAAGGTACTGGCCGTGCTCGTGCCGGTACTATCCGTAGCCCAATCTGGCGTGGCGGCGGTACCACTTTCGCAGCTCGTCCTCAGGATCACACCCAGAAGCTGAACAAGAAGATGTATCGCGCAGCAATGCGTTCCATCCTTGCTGAGCTGGTGCGTACTGATCGTCTGGTAGTGGTTCAGGATTTCGCTGTTGATGCACCGAAGACCAAAGATCTGCTGAACAAACTGACCGGCATGGGCTTGACTGACGTCTTGATCGTGTCTGAAGTCGTTGATCAGAACCTGTACCTGGCTGCTCGTAACCTGCCACACGTTGATGTCCGTGACGTGCAAGGTTCCGATCCAGTTAGTCTGATCGCATACGACAAGGTGTTGATCACCGTGTCGGCCGTGAAGAAATTCGAGGAGCTGCTGGGATGAACCAGGAACGCGTATTTAAAGTTCTGCTTGGCCCGCACGTTTCCGAGAAGGCTACGGTTCTGGCTGACAAGAAAGGCCAGTTCGTTTTCAAGGTTGCAACTGACGCAACCAAGCTGGAAATCAAGAAGGCCGTCGAAAGCCTGTTCAGCGTGAAAGTAGAGCGTGTTACTACCCTGAATGTTCTGGGTAAGAGCAAGCGCACTGCTCGCGGTCTGGGCAAGCGTAATGACTGGAAGAAGGCAGTTATCTCCCTTCAGCCAGGCCAAGATCTCGATTTCAGCAGCAGTGCTGAGTAAGGAAGGGGTGCATCATGGCAATCGTTAAATGCAAACCGACTTCCCCTGGCCGCCGTTTTGTGGTCAAGGTGGTCAACCAGGAGCTGCATAAAGGCGCTCCTCACGCACCGCTGCTCGAGAAAAAATCGAAGACTGGTGGTCGTAACAACAATGGTCGTATTACCACTCGTCACATCGGTGGTGGCCATAAGCAGCATTATCGTCTGGTCGATTTCCGTCGCAACGACAAAGATGGCATCTCTGCCACTGTCGAGCGTATTGAATACGATCCAAACCGTACTGCTCACATCGCTCTGCTGCTGTACGCAGATGGCGAGCGTCGCTACATCATCGCCCCTAAAGGCGTGAGTGCTGGTGACCAGCTGATCGCAGGTGCTCTGGCACCGATCAAGCCGGGCAACGCTCTGCAACTGCGTAACATTCCAGTTGGTAGCACCGTACACGGCATCGAATTGAAGCCAGGTAAAGGCGCCCAAATCGCTCGTTCCGCTGGTGCTTCGGCTCAGCTGATCGCTCGTGAAGGTGTCTACGTGACCCTGCGTCTGCGTTCTGGTGAGATGCGTAAAGTGCTGGCTGAATGCCGCGCGACCCTGGGTGAAGTCTCGAACTCCGAGCACAGCCTGCGTTCGCTGGGTAAAGCTGGTGCCAAACGCTGGCGTGGCGTTCGCCCAACCGTTCGTGGTGTTGCCATGAACCCGGTTGACCACCCACATGGTGGTGGTGAAGGTCGTACCTCTGGTGGTCGTCATCCGGTATCGCCATGGGGCTTCCCGACTAAGGGCGCGAAGACTCGTGGTAATAAGCGTACCGACAAAATGATCGTCCGTCGTCGCAAGTAAATAGAGGGATACGACAGTGCCACGTTCTCTGAAAAAAGGTCCTTTTATCGATCTTCACCTACTGAAGAAGATCGAAGTGGCGGCGGAAAAGAATGATCGCAAACCGGTGAAAACCTGGTCGCGTCGTTCGATGATCCTGCCACAAATGGTCGGTTTGACCATCGCAGTACACAACGGTCGTCAACACGTCCCAGTTCTCGTTAACGAAGACATGGTCGGCCACAAACTGGGCGAGTTCGCCGGTACCCGCACTTATCGTGGGCACGTGGCAGACAAGAAAGCCAAGCGTTAAGGGGTTAGGAAATGGAAGTAGCCGCTAAGTTGTCGGGCGCTCGAATCTCCGCCCAGAAAGCCCGCTTGGTCGCCGACCAGATCCGCGGGAAGAAGGTGGGCGAAGCGCTCAACTTGTTGGCTTTCAGCAGTAAGAAAGCCGCCGAGATCATGAAGAAAGTGCTGGAGTCGGCCGTAGCCAACGCCGAGCATAACGAAGGCGCAGACGTTGATGACCTTAAAGTCAGCACCGTTTTCGTCAACGAAGGGCGTTCGCTGAAGCGCATCATGCCGCGTGCCAAAGGCCGTGCTGATCGCATCGTCAAGCGGTCTTGCCATATCACTGTCAAGGTTGCTGACAAGTAACGGAGTCGAAGAGATGGGTCAGAAAGTACATCCCATTGGCATTCGCCTGGGAATCGTCAAGGAGCACACCTCCGTCTGGTACGCAGACGGTCGGACTTATGCGGACTATTTGTTCGCTGATCTGAAGGTGCGTGAGTATCTCCAAGACAAACTAAAAAGCGCGTCCGTAAGCCGTATCGATATCCATCGTCCGGCTCAGACTGCACGTATCACCATCCACACCGCTCGTCCAGGTATTGTTATCGGGAAGAAAGGTGAAGATGTTGAGAAACTGCGTCAGGACCTGACCAAGCAAATGGGTGTGCCTGTGCACATCAATATCGAAGAGATCCGCAAGCCGGAGCTCGACGGTATGCTGGTTGCGCAGAGCGTAGCTCAGCAGCTGGAGCGTCGCGTAATGTTCCGTCGCGCTATGAAGCGCGCTGTTCAGAACGCCATGCGCATTGGTGCCAAAGGCATCAAAATCCAAGTGAGCGGTCGTCTCGGCGGTGCTRAAATCGCACGTACTGAATGGTATCGCGAAGGTCGTGTGCCACTGCACACCCTGCGTGCCGACATCGACTATGCCAACTACGAAGCTCACACCACTTACGGTGTGATCGGTGTAAAGGTTTGGATCTTCAAAGGCGAAGTAATTGGTGGTCGCCAAGAAGAACTGAAACCACAAGCACCAGCGCCTCGTAAAAAAGCTGCTAAGTAAGGGGTACGCCAAATGTTGCAACCAAAGCGTACGAAGTTCCGCAAGCAGATGACAGGCCACAACCGTGGTCTGGCTCAGCGCGGTAGCAAAGTCAGCTTCGGCGAATATGCGCTGAAGTCTGTAGCTCGTGGTCGTCTCACCGCTCGTCAGATTGAGTCAGCGCGTCGTGCTCTGACCCGTCACGTTAAACGTGGCGGCAAGATCTGGATCCGTGTATTCCCGGACAAGCCTATTTCCAAAAAGCCCCTCGAAGTTCGGATGGGTAAAGGTAAGGGTAGTGTGGAGTACTGGGTTGCCCAGATTCAGCCAGGCAAAGTCCTGTATGAAATCGAGGGTGTTTCTGAAGAGCTGGCGCGTGAGGCTTTTGCCCTGGCTGCTGCAAAGCTGCCGCTCGCCACCGCCTTTGTTAAACGGACGGTGATGTGATGAAAGCGAATGAACTTCGTGAAAAATCCGCACAGCAGCTGAACGAGCAACTGCTCGGCTTGCTGCGCGACCAGTTCAATCTGCGTATGCAGAAAGCAACTGGCCAGTTGGGGCAGTCTCATCTGCTCTCGCAAGTTAAGCGTGACATCGCTCGCGTGAAGACTGTGCTCAACCAGCAGGCAGGTAAGTAATCATGGCTGAAGCCGAAAAAACTGTCCGTACGCTGACTGGCCGTGTTGTCAGCGACAAGATGGACAAAACCATCACCGTACTGATCGAGCGTCGCGTTAAGCACCCGATCTACGGTAAATACGTTAAGCGTTCGACTAAGCTGCACGCGCACGACGAAACCAATCAGTGCCACATCGGCGACAAAGTCACTATTCGTGAAACTCGTCCTTTGGCCAAGACCAAGTCTTGGGCGCTGGTTGATGTTCTCGAACGCGCTGTGGAAGTCTAAGGACTAGGGGTCGGAGAAATTATATGATTCAGACTCAATCCATGCTCGATGTGGCCGATAACAGCGGCGCTCGCCGTGTTATGTGCATCAAGGTGCTGGGTGGCTCCCATCGTCGTTACGCTGGTATCGGTGACATCATCAAAGTTACCGTGAAGGAAGCAATTCCTCGCGGTAAAGTGAAAAAAGGCCAAGTGATGACTGCTGTTGTAGTCCGCACTCGTCACGGCGTACGTCGTGCTGATGGCTCCATTATCCGCTTTGATGGCAACGCTGCTGTTCTTCTGAACAACAAGCAAGAGCCGATCGGCACCCGTATCTTTGGGCCAGTGACCCGTGAACTTCGTACTGAGAAGTTCATGAAGATCGTCTCGCTCGCCCCAGAAGTGCTGTAAGGAGATCCGACATGCAAAAGATTCGTCGTGACGACGAGATCATCGTGATCGCCGGCAAAGACAAAGGTAAGCGCGGTAAGGTGCTTAAGGTTCTCGCTAATAACCGTCTGGTTATTGGCGGTCTGAACCTGGTTAAGCGTCATACCAAGCCTAACCCGATGTCGGGCGTACAAGGCGGTATCGTCGAAAAAGAAGCTCCACTGGACGCTTCTAACGTCGCCATTTTCAACGGCGAAACCAACAAGGCTGACCGCGTTGGTTTCAAAGTAGAAGACGGCAAGAAAATTCGTGTCTTCAAGTCGACCCAAAAAGCGGTTGATGCTTGAACACTGCTAGGTAGAAGACCATGGCACGACTAAAAGAGATTTACTGGAAGGAAATCGCACCGAAACTTAAGGAAGAACTTAAGCTTTCGAACGTGATGGAAGTTCCACGCGTTACAAAAATCACCCTGAACATGGGTCTGGGCGAAGCGGTCGGTGACAAAAAAGTCATCGAGCACGCTGTTGCCGACCTGGAAAAGATCACCGGCCAGAAAGTCGTTGTGACCTACGCTCGGAAATCCATCGCTGGCTTTAAAGTCCGTGAAGGTTGGCCGATCGGCGTCAAAGTGACCCTGCGCCGTGAGCGTATGTACGAGTTCCTGGATCGTCTGCTGTCGATCTCCCTGCCTCGGGTTCGCGACTTCCGCGGCCTGAATGCCAAGTCCTTCGATGGTCGTGGTAACTACAGCATGGGCGTTAAAGAGCAGATCATCTTCCCGGAAATCGACTACGACAAGATCGATGCTCTCCGCGGTCTGGACATTACCCTGACCACCACTGCCAAGAACGATGATGAAGGTCGCGCCCTGTTGCGTGCTTTCAAATTCCCGTTCCGCAACTGATTGGAGTAGGAAAATGGCCAAGATGAGCATGAAAAACCGCGAGCTGAAGCGTCAGCTCACGGTTGCCAAGTACGCCAAAAAGCGTGCAGCACTGAAAGCTATCATCGTTGATCTGAACGCAAGTCCAGAAGCACGCTGGGAAGCTACAGTAGCTCTGCAGAAGCAGCCACGTGACGCAAGCGCCTCGCGCATGCGTAACCGCTGCCGCCTGACCGGTCGTCCACACGGCGTTTACCGCAAGTTCGGCCTCGGCCGTAACAAACTGCGTGAAGCTGCAATGCGTGGTGACGTACCTGGTCTGGTTAAAGCCAGCTGGTAAGCACTATCAAAGTCTCGGTGTTCGGGTTCGCAAGATCCTGACCGCCGGTGACCTTGAACTTGAATCAAGCCCCTTTTGGGGCTTGATTCATTTGTGGGGTGTGTCTAGAATACCCGGCTCGCCTGAGCCCGTGCTTTTTCCGCATGGATGAGCTCGGCGACACGTAGTAGCCGCAAGGCTAATTTTTTTGTATTAGGAGCGTCTAGCCCATGAGTATGCAGGACCCGTTAGCGGACATGCTAACTCGAATCCGTAATGCCCAGATGGCTGAAAAGTCCGTCGTAAGCATGCCATCTTCTACTTTGAAGGTAGCTGTTGCCAAAGTCCTGAAGGACGAAGGTTACATTGCGGGTTATCAGATCAGCAGCGAAATCAAACCACTGCTGTCCATCGAGCTGAAGTACTTCGAAGGCCGTCCGGTCATCGAGGAAGTGAAGCGCGTTAGCCGTCCAGGCCTGCGTCAGTACAAGTCCGTCGATGATCTGCCAAAAGTTCGTGGCGGTCTCGGTGTGTCTATCGTCTCCACCAACAAAGGTGTGATGACGGATCGTGCTGCGCGCGCTGCCGGTGTCGGCGGCGAAGTTCTTTGCACTGTGTTCTAAGGGGGGATAAGCATGTCACGCGTCGCTAAGAACCCCGTTAAGCTGCCAGCCGGTGTCGAAGTCAAATTCGCAGGCCAACAGCTTTCGGTGAAGGGTGCCAAGGGCACTCTCGAACTGAACATCCATTCGTCCGTTGAGATCGTTGAAGAAGCTGGTGAGCTGCGTTTCGCTGCTCGCAATGGCGATCAACAAACTCGCGCAATGGCTGGTACCACTCGTGCGTTGGTAAACAACATGGTCCAAGGCGTAAGCCAAGGCTTCGAGCGCAAGCTCCAGCTGGTCGGTGTTGGTTACAAAGCGCAAGCAAAAGGCACAGTGCTGAACCTGGCTCTTGGCTTCTCGCACCCAGTGGATTATGAACTGCCGGAAGGCATCACCGCTGAGACTCCTAGCCAGACCGATATCCTGATCAAGGGCATCGATAAGCAGCTGGTAGGTCAAGTGGCCGCCGAGATCCGCGACTTCCGTCCACCAGAGCCGTACAAAGGCAAAGGTGTGCGCTACGCGGACGAAGTCGTCCGTCGTAAAGAAGCCAAGAAGAAGTAGGGCATAGCAAATGACCGACAAAAAAGTTACTCGACTGCGTCGCGCTCGCAAAGCACGCCTGAAAATGCACGAACTCGAAGTCGTGCGTCTCTGCGTGTTCCGCTCGTCGCAGCACATCTACGCCCAGGTCATTTCGGCCGACGGCAACAAAGTCCTGGCATCTGCCTCGACTTTGGATAAAGAACTGCGTGATGGCGCCACTGGCAACATCGACGCGGCCACTAAGGTTGGCCAGCTGGTCGCTACGCGTGCTAAAGCCGCTGGCGTCTCGCAGGTGGCTTTCGACCGCTCTGGCTTCAAGTACCACGGTCGCGTCAAGGCGCTGGCTGATGCTGCTCGTGAAGCTGGGCTGGAGTTCTAAGTTATGTCAAATAACGACCAAAAGCGCGACGAAGGCTACATCGAGAAGCTGGTTCAAGTTAACCGCGTAGCCAAAACCGTTAAAGGCGGCCGTATCTTCACTTTCACCGCGTTGACCGTGGTTGGTGATGGTAAAGGGCGTGTTGGCTTCGGCCGTGGCAAGTCGCGTGAAGTGCCTGCTGCGATCCAGAAGGCAATGGAAGCTGCTCGCCGCAACATGATCCAAGTTGATCTGAACGGCACCACTCTGCAGTACGCAATGAAGTCCGGTCACGGCGCTTCGAAGGTGTACATGCAGCCTGCTTCTGAAGGTACCGGTATCATCGCTGGCGGCGCTATGCGTGCTGTCCTCGAAGTTGCTGGCGTTCAGAACGTTCTGGCCAAGTGCTACGGCTCGACTAACCCGGTAAACGTGGTTCACGCCACTTTCAAAGGTTTGAAAGCTATGCAGTCTCCTGAATCCATTGCCGCCAAGCGTGGCAAAAGCGTCAAGGAGATCTTCTGATCATGGCTACCGTTAAAGTTACGCTGATCAAAAGCATGACCGGCCGTATCCCTAACCACAAACTGTGCGTTAAGGGTCTTGGTCTGCGTCGCATCGGTCACACTGTAGAAGTCCAGGATACTCCCGAGAATCGCGGGATGATCAACAAGGCTTACTACATGCTGCGTGTCGAGGGTTAATCGATGAAACTCAATGATCTGAGTCCAGCGCCGGGTTCCCGTCGCGAAAAGCATCGTCCGGGCCGTGGTATCGGTAGTGGTTTGGGCAAGACCGGTGGCCGTGGCCACAAAGGTCAGTCCTCCCGCTCCGGTGGCACCATTGCTCCAGGCTTTGAAGGCGGTCAACAGCCGCTGCATCGTCGCCTGCCGAAGTTCGGTTTCGTTTCCCTGAAAGCCATGGATCGCGCAGAAGTGCGTTTGTCCGAGCTGGCTAAAGTGGAAGGCGACATCGTCACCGTGCAGTCCCTGAAAGATGCCAACGTGATCAACGTCAACGTACAGCGTGTGAAAATCATGCTGTCCGGCGAAGTTACTCGCGCTGTCACCATCGGAAAGGGAATCGGCGCCACCAAAGGTGCGCGTGCGGCTATCGAAGCAGCTGGCGGCAAGTTCGAGGAATAAATGGCTAAGCAAGGTGCTCTCTCTGCGCTCGGCAAAGGCGGTATGTCTGAACTCTGGGCTCGTCTGCGTTTTCTGTTCCTGGCGATTATCGTCTACCGAATAGGCGCACACATCCCGGTTCCAGGTATCAACCCGGACCGACTCGCGGACCTGTTTCGACAGAATGAGGGGACCATTCTTAGCTTGTTCAACATGTTTTCCGGCGGCGCGCTGGAACGGATGAGCATCTTTGCACTGGGGATCATGCCGTACATTTCGGCATCGATCATCATGCAGCTGATGACCGCCGTCAGCCCGCAGCTGGAGCAGTTGAAGAAGGAAGGTGAAGCTGGCCGTCGCAAGATCAGCCAGTACACCCGCTACGGCACTGTCGTCCTCGCTCTCGTTCAGGCAATTGGCATGTCCATTGGTCTGGCAGGGCAGGGCGTTGCGTTCACTGGTGACTTTGGCTTCCATTTCGTCGCGGTATCCACTTTTGTGGCTGGTGCGATGTTCATGATGTGGCTGGGTGAGCAGATTACTGAGCGTGGTGTTGGCAACGGTATCTCGATGTTGATTTTTTCGGGTATCGTCGCCGGTCTTCCGAGAGCGATCGGGCAGTCTTTCGAGTCTGCACGTCAGGGCGATATCAACATCTTCGCCTTGGTTGCCATCGGTTTGCTGGCAGTAGCGATTATCGGTTTCGTGGTGTTCATTGAGCGTGGTCAGCGTCGTATTGCTGTTCACTACGCCAAGCGTCAGCAGGGCCGTAAGGTCTTTGCTGCGCAGACTAGCCACTTGCCGCTGAAGGTGAACATGGCCGGTGTTATTCCGGCCATTTTCGCGAGCAGCATTTTGCTGTTCCCGGCTTCGTTGGGTGCCTGGTTCGGTCAGTCTGAAGGTATGGGCTGGTTGCAGGACATCTCGCAGTCGATCGCTCCTGGTCAGCCGTTGAATATTCTGCTGTTTAGTGCAGGGATTATTTTCTTCTGCTTCTTCTATACGGCGTTGATGTTCAATCCGAAAGACGTAGCGGAAAACCTGAAGAAGTCCGGTGCCTTTATTCCGGGCATCCGTCCAGGTGAGCAGTCTGCGCGCTACATTGATGGCGTTCTGACTCGCTTGACCATGTTCGGTGCTCTTTACATGACGGCCGTGTGCCTGTTGCCCCAGTTCCTGGTGGTTGCAGCAAACGTACCGTTCTACCTTGGCGGGACCTCGTTGCTGATCGTCGTCGTGGTTGTGATGGACTTCATGTCCCAAGTACAATCGCACCTCGTTTCGCACCAGTACGAATCCCTGATGAAGAAAGCCAACCTGAAGGGTTACGGCAGCGGCATGTTGCGCTGAGTACCCATAAGGTTCGAGGAGTTGGTGATGAAAGTTCGTGCATCGGTGAAAAAGCTGTGCCGTAACTGCAAGATTATTCGCCGCGAAGGTGTTGTTCGAGTAATTTGCAGCGCGGAACCGCGTCACAAACAGCGCCAAGGCTGAGTGTGATTGTGCTTCAAGCCCGGTAGCT
>NZ_JBFUBK010000135.1:0-15124 GCF_056405815.1 Pseudomonas sp. P1_F1_2
ATTACCGTTGGCGAGGTAAGGATTGTCATGACGAATCCTCGGAGCTAGGGTTTAAGGGCTTGTCGGGGTTTACCCTTGCGCTGGCTTGCCTCTATCGTCGGTTTTACCGATGAATTCCTTATCGGCGCTTCGGGTAGAAGGGGCGGGACGAGAAGTCTCCCACGGTCCGTACTGGCTAGAGTCGGAATCGAGCTTTTAGTCCCGCCCACCCCTTCAAGTCTAAACATACAAGCCGAGCTTGCTCGCGATGAACGATGACGCGGTCTAACTTACTGCCCGCTACGCATCATCTCTTTAGGCACGTACTTGCCGATCTCGAACTTGCCAATGGCTGCGCGGTGTACTTCGTCCGGGCCGTCGGCCAGGCGCAGGGTGCGCTGCATCGCATACATGTAGGCCAGCGGGAAATCGTTGGACACCCCGGCCCCGCCATGGATCTGGATCGCCCGGTCGATAACCCGCAATGCCACGTTCGGCGCAACCACCTTGATCTGCGCGATTTCGCTCTTCGCCACCTTGTTGCCCACGGTGTCCATCATGTACGCCGCTTTTAATGTCAGCAGGCGTGCCATGTCGATTTCCATCCGCGAGTCGGCAATCTTGTCGATATTGCCGCCCAGGCGTGCCAACGGCTTACCGAACGCAGTACGGCTGACCGAGCGTTTGCACATCAATTCCAGCGCCCGTTCAGCCATGCCGATCGAACGCATGCAGTGGTGAATCCGGCCTGGGCCAAGGCGGCCCTGAGCGATTTCGAAGCCGCGCCCTTCGCCCAACAGGACGTTTTCGTACGGCACGCGGACGTTTTCGAACAGCACTTCGGCGTGGCCGTGAGGCGCGTCGTCATAACCGAACACAGGCAGCGGACGCACGATCTTCACGCCCGGGGCATCCACCGGCACCAGAATCATCGAGTGCTGCGCGTGGCGCGGTGCATCCGGGTTACTCAGGCCCATGAAAATCAGAATTTTGCAGCGTGGATCGCAGGCACCTGAGGTCCACCATTTTTTGCCGTTGATGACCCACTCGTCACCATCACGCACAGCGCGGGCGGCCATGTTGGTGGCGTCGGAGGACGCGACGTCCGGCTCAGTCATGGCGAACGCCGAGCGGATCTCGCCGCGCAGCAGTGGTTCGAGCCAGCGTTGTTTCTGTTCTTCGTTGGCGTAACGCACCAACACTTCCATGTTGCCGGTGTCGGGTGCCGAGCAGTTGAACGGCTCTGGCCCCAGCAACGAGCGGCCCATGATTTCAGCCAATGGCGCGTATTCGAGGTTGGTCAGGCCGGCACCGAGTTCGGACTCAGGCAGAAACAAATTCCACAGACCTTCAGCCTTGGCCTTGAGTTTAAGTTCTTCCATGATCGCGGTCGGCTGCCAGCGATCACCTTCGGCAACCTGGCGCTCGAACACGGCTTCGGCGGGATAAACGTAAGTGTCCATGAACGCGGTCACGCGCTCACGCAGTTCTTGCACCTTGGGCGAATAAGCGAAATCCATGAGCAATTACCTTCTTGGGCAGAGGTTGTTTAGGTCATGCGATTGATGCTAGAACAGCGCTGATAATTTACCTAGCCTATTCTCGGCGTGTATTAACATTCATCACCGATATATGATCGGGTGATCGCCAAGGCCTCCGGCCACAACGAAATGCCCCAAACAATAAGAGTGCAGCGCAATGAATCTGAGCAAGGTCGACCTCAACCTTTTCATCGTCTTCGACGCGATCTACACCGAAGCCAACCTGACCCGTGCCGGGCAGATTGTCGGCATTACTCAGCCAGCGGTCTCGAACGCTCTGGCTCGCCTGCGCGAGACCTTCAACGATCCGTTGTTTGTACGCACCGCCCAAGGCATGGTGCCGACGCCGATGGCGCAGAACATCATCGGGCCGGTGCGTAACGCCCTCTCTCTACTGCGCGTATCGGTGCAGGAAAGCCGCATATTCAACCCGCTGCAGGCGGTCAAGACCTACCGCATCAGCATGACCGACCTCACTGAAGCAGTGATCCTGCCGCCGCTGTTCCAGCGCCTGCGCCGTCTGGCCCCGACAGTGATCATCGAAAGCTTCCTGTCCAAGCGCCGCGAGACCACCAAGGAACTGGCGGCCGGGCGTCTCGACTTCGCGGTGGATGCGCCGCTCAACACCGACCCGCAGGTGCGTCACGTCAAGTTGATGGAAGACCGCTACGTGTGCGCCATGCGCAAGGGGCATCCGCTGGCGGGTAAAGAGAAATTCACCCTGGATGATTACCTGTCGCTGACCCACATCCACATTTCCAGCCGCCGCAGCGGTCTGGGCCATGTCGACCTGGCTCTGGGGAAGATGGGCATCCAGCGCAAGATCGCGCTTCGGTCCCAGCACTATTTGATGGCCTCGCAAGTGTTACAGCAGACCGACATGGTCATGACCGTGCCGGAGCGCTTCGCCCGTCGCAATGACTTGCACGCCTTCAGCCTGCCGGTCAACGACGTGCCACCGGTGGAAACGCACCTCTACTGGCATGAAAGCACCGACCAGGACCCGGCCAACCGCTGGATGCGCGAGCAGATGATCGAGTTGTGCCAGCAGGTGACGGCGCATGAGAAGAAGCTCGAAAAGGCGTAGGCATCATCGTTCATCGCGGGCAAGCCTTGCTCCTACAGGTTCGGCTCAGATCCTGTAGGAGCGAGGCTTGCCCGCGAAGAGGCCCGCATTGACAGCGAAAACCGCTGCCCCTTGACGTAAACGTCAACCTGCCATTAGCTTAGCGCCATGACCTTTTTCGAGCGCCTCCATGAGCAGCCAGACCTATAGCATTTCCGACCTCGCCCGCGAGCTCGACATCACCACGCGGGCCATCCGCTTTTATGAAGAGCAAGGCCTGCTCAGCCCCGAACGTCGCGGTCAGGAACGCATCTATTCGCCCCGCGACAAGGTCAGTCTGAAACTGATCCTGCGAGGCAAGCGCATAGGCTTCTCGCTGGCCGAATGCCGCGAGCTGATCGAGCTATACGACCCGACCGGTGGCAATCAGAAACAACTGCAAACCATGCTGACCAAAATCGCCGAACGCCGCGAACAGCTGGAGCAGCAAATGCTCGACATCGAACAGATGAAGCTGGAACTGGATACCGCGCAGGAGCGTTGCGTCCAGGCGCTGGAGCAAACGATCAAGAGCCAACAGGTCGTGTAGGAGCTGAGCTTGCTCGCGAAAGCGTCAGGTCAGTCGACATCGATGTTGAAGGCCATACCGCTATCGCGAGCAAGCTTGGCTCCTACAGGGTTCTGTGAACATTCAGACAATTACAACAGGTCCAACGCCATGTCCCTTCCTACCCACGTACGCATTGTCGAAGTCGGCCCACGCGACGGTCTGCAAAACGAAGCCCAGCCCATCAGCGTTGCCGACAAGGTGCAACTGGTCGACGCGCTGACCGCCGCCGGCCTTGGCTATATAGAAGTCGGCAGTTTCGTTTCGCCAAAGTGGGTGCCGCAAATGGCCGGTTCCGCCGAGGTCTTCGCGCAGATCCAGCGCAAGCCGGGCGTCACCTACGGCGCGCTCGCCCCCAACCTGCGCGGGTTTGAAGACGCAATGGCGGCGGGTGTAAAGGAGGTGGCCGTGTTCGCCGCCGCCTCCGAGGCGTTTTCCCAACGCAACATCAACTGCTCGATCAGCGAAAGCCTGGAGCGTTTCGTGCCCATCATGGAGGCGGCCAAACAACACGGCGTGAGCGTGCGCGGTTACGTGTCCTGCGTGCTGGGCTGCCCTTACGAAGGTAACGTCGCCCCCGAGCAAGTCGCCCTGGTTGCGCGCGAGCTCTATGCGATGGGCTGTTATGAAGTGTCATTGGGCGACACGATCGGCACGGGCACCGCTGGCGCCACCCGCAAGCTGTTCGAAGTGGTCTCGGCCAGCGTGCCCCGCGAAAAACTCGCCGGGCACTTCCACGACACCTACGGCCAGGCCATGGCCAACATCTACGCCAGCCTGCTGGAAGGTATCTCGGTGTTCGACAGTTCCATCGCCGGCCTCGGCGGCTGCCCGTACGCCAAGGGCGCCAGCGGTAACGTTGCCACTGAAGATGTGGTTTACCTGCTCAACGGCCTGGGAATCGAGACGGGTATCAATCTGGATGCATTGATTCTGGCCGGTCAGCAGATTTGCACGGTGTTGGGGCGTGTGACCGGTTCGCGCGTGGCCAAGGCTCGCAGCGCACAGTGAGTGTGTCTGGGTGTTACCGCGCGGTCTCAATGGTGGGCGCAAGCGAGTAACACGGAAACAGATTCTAGGGTTTTACCTGAGGCGCAAAACCTTACAAAATCACAAAGCATTGATTTTAAAGGGTTTTTAAAAGTTGGCACGGCTTCTGCTATCACTACTGCATAACAAGAACAAAAAAAGCAGCAAACCTAATAAAAATAAGACGTAACGACTCTGACATAACAAAAACAACACGGCAGAGACGCAGCTAACAGATTTTTTTGGAGAAGGTGTGCTTTTCAGGGTGCTTTTCGGAGTAACCCGCAACCGGGCAGAGAACAATAAAACTACCCTCAGGTAGCTCCCGAACTGGTTGGATCGCTTAGCGAAAAAGTAGATCAGCGCTCAAAAAAATACGTTTGCTCTTGATCCCGGATGGGGATCGACAAAAACAGCGGTAAAGGGTCACGGTCACTAAAAACAAAAACAGACCGCCCCTCAATAATAAAAAAAGAGCACGCGCAACGACAAAATTAAAGGGGAGCTTCGGCTCCCCTTTGTGCTTTCCGGCATTTGTGTTTCCCCAATTTCCCTGTGGAAGCACACCTGCTCCCACAGGGAAATATGCTCAGGCTTTGTTCTCGCGCAATTCTTCGATACTGATCTCACGCATACGGAATTTCTGGATCTTGCCAGTCACCGTCATCGGAAACTCCTCGACGAATTTGAAGTAACGCGGCGTCTTGAAGTGCGCGATGCGATCCTTGCACCAGGCTTGCAGCTCTTGCTCGGTAGCGCTGTGGCCAGGGTGGAATTTGATCCAGGCGACAATCTCTTCGCCATAACGCGAGCACGGGATGCCGATCACCTGCACGTCAGCCACCGCCGGGTGGGTGAAGAAGAACTCTTCCAACTCCCGTGGGTAAACATTTTCACCGCCACGGATGATCATGTCCTTGTTGCGTCCGGCAATGCACACATAGCCTTCGTCGTTCATGCTCGCCAGGTCGCCGGTATGCATCCAGCCGGCCTGATCAATGGCTTCCGCCGTGCCTTGCGGGTTGTTCCAATAGCCGAGCATCACGCTGTAACCACGGGTGCACAGTTCGCCAATGGTGCCGCGCGGCACGAGGTTGCCGGCCTCGTCGATGATTTTGCTTTCCAGTTGCGGCTGGGTGCGACCGACCGTGGTTACGCGCAACTCCAGTTCGTCTGACGGACCGGTCTGCAACGACACCGGGCTTGTTTCCGTCATGCCGTAGGCAATCTGCACTTCGTTCATGTGCATTTCGTTGATGACCCGGCGCATCACCTCGATCGGGCACGTTGCACCGGCCATGATCCCGGTGCGCAGGCTCGACAGGTCAAATTCGGCCCGGCTGGGCTGATCGAGCATGGCGATGAACATGGTCGGTACGCCATACAACGCTGTGGCTTTTTCTTCAGCGACAGTGGTCAGGGTCAGCAGCGGATCGAAGGCATCACTCGGGTAAATCATGGTGCTGCCATGAGTGACGCAGCCGAGATTGCCCATGACCATGCCGAAGCAGTGATACAGCGGCACCGGGATCACCAGGCGATCATTGGCGGTCAGGCCCAGGCTTTCGCCGACCATGTAACCGTTGTTGAGAATATTGTAGTGACTGAGGGTCGCGCCTTTCGGGAACCCGGTGGTGCCGGAGGTGTACTGGATGTTCACCGGCTGATCGAAATGCAGGCTGTCCTGGCGTTCTTGCAACTGCTCAGTCGAAACGCTGGCGGCCAGATCGGCCAATTGTGACCACGGCAGGAAACCTGAAGGCGGCTGCGCATCCAGACTGATGACACCGCGCAGGTCGGGCAGGCGTTCACTGTGCAACTTTCCGATGGATTGCTCGGCCAGTTCGGGAACGAGGCCTTGCAGCATCCCGTGATAGTTGGAGGTTTTGAACGCGCCGGCGCAGACCAGCCATTGGCAACCCGACTGCTTGAGCACATATTCGAGTTCGGAGCTGCGATACGCCGGGTTGATGTTGACCAGAATCACGCCGATTTTCGCCGTGGCGAATTGGGTGATGCACCACTGGGCGCAGTTCGGTGCCCAAATGCCGAGACGGTCACCCGCTTGCAGGCCCAGCGCCAGAAGCGCTCTGGCGTGCAGGTCTACGACGTCGGCCAGTTGCTGCCAGGTGTATCGCAACTGCTGATGGCGCACGACCAGCGCCTCCCCGGTCGGGTACTGCGCAACGGTGTTATCGAATGCCTGGCCGATGGTCATCGCCAGCAAGGCTTTGTTTTGGGAACCTCGGGTATAGCTGCGCTGCGGGCTTGCACTGGGTTGATCCATGACGACCCCTATTGTCTTTATTAGTGGGTTGTTGGACCGAGGCATATGAGTAGCCCCGATCGTTCAGAACTGCCTCTACTCTCGCTCAAGTTGACGTTAACGTAAAGGGTGATTGACAGCCATTCGTCACAGGCTTACGTTAACGTAAAGGTGAGAGCCGAATCACTGCCCTCCCCACCCTACAAAAAAGCCAAAAGGTGACCCATGAGCTACCCATCCCTGAATTTTGCCCTCGGTGAAACCATCGACATGTTGCGCGATCAGGTTCAGTCCTTCGTCGCCAAAGAGATCGCCCCGCGCGCTGCTCAGATCGACATCGACAACCTGTTCCCCGCTGACCTGTGGCGCAAATTCGGCGACATGGGCCTGCTCGGCGTCACCGTGCCAGAGGAGTACGGCGGCGCTGGCCTGGGTTACCTGGCCCATGTGGTGATCATGGAAGAAATCAGCCGCGGCTCGGCGTCGGTCGCCTTGTCCTACGGCGCCCACTCCAACCTCTGCGTCAACCAGATCAACCGCAACGGCAACCACGAGCAAAAATCCAAGTACCTGCCGAAGCTGATCAGCGGCGAGCACATCGGCGCCCTGGCCATGAGCGAGCCGAATGCCGGTTCCGACGTGGTCTCGATGAAACTGCGCGCTGACAAACGTGGCGACAAGTACGTGCTCAATGGCAGCAAGACCTGGATCACCAACGGTCCTGACGCCAACACCTACGTGATCTACGCCAAGACCGACCTGGAAAAAGGCCCGCACGGCATCACCGCGTTCATCGTCGAGCGCGACTGGAAAGGCTTCAGCCGCAGCAACAAGTTCGACAAGCTCGGCATGCGCGGCTCGAACACCTGCGAACTGTTTTTCGATGACGTCGAAGTGCCGGAAGAAAACATCCTCGGCGTGCTCAACGGCGGCGTGAAAGTATTGATGAGCGGCCTCGACTACGAACGCGTCGTCCTTTCGGGTGGCCCGACCGGCATCATGCAGGCCTGTATGGACCTGATCGTTCCGTACATCCACGACCGCAAGCAGTTCGGCCAAAGCATCGGCGAATTCCAGCTGATCCAGGGCAAAGTTGCCGACATGTACACCCAACTCAACGCCAGTCGCGCCTATCTGTACGCCGTGGCCCAGGCTTGCGAACGTGGCGAAACCACGCGCAAGGACGCTGCCGGTGTGATCCTCTACAGCGCCGAACGCGCCACGCAAATGGCCCTCGACGCGATCCAGATTCTGGGCGGCAACGGTTACATCAATGAATTCCCGGCAGGTCGTCTGCTGCGTGACGCCAAGCTGTACGAAATCGGCGCCGGTACCAGTGAGATCCGTCGCATGCTCATCGGTCGCGAACTGTTCAACGAAACCCGCTAAACGGAGCTGTCCATGGCTATCCTGCATACCCAGCTCAACCCCCGTTCGGCGGAATTCGCGGCCAACAGCGCGGCGATGCTCAAACAGGTCGACGCCCTGCACACCCTGCTCGCCCAAGTGCAGCAAGGTGGCGGCCCGAAGGCACAAGAACGCCACACTTCGCGAGGCAAGTTGCTGCCCCGCGAGCGGATCAACCGCCTGCTCGATCCGGGCTCGCCGTTTCTTGAGATCAGCCAGCTGGCGGCCTACGAGGTGTACGGTGAAGACGTTCCAGCCGCTGGCGTGATCGCCGGGATCGGCCGCGTGGAAGGCGTCGAGTGCATGATCGTCGCCAACGATGCCACGGTGAAAGGCGGCTCTTACTACCCGCTGACCGTGAAAAAACACCTGCGCGCCCAGACCATCGCCCAGCAGAATCGCCTGCCGTGCATCTACCTGGTGGACTCCGGTGGCGCCAACTTGCCGCGCCAGGATGAAGTGTTCCCGGATCGCGAGCACTTCGGACGAATCTTCTTCAACCAGGCCAACATGAGCGCCATGGGCATTCCGCAAATTGCGGTGGTCATGGGCTCCTGCACCGCCGGTGGCGCGTATGTGCCAGCGATGGCTGACGAAGCGATCATGGTTCGTCAGCAGGCGACGATTTTCCTCGCCGGCCCACCGCTGGTGAAAGCCGCGACCGGTGAAGTGGTCAGCGCCGAAGACCTTGGCGGGGCCGATGTGCATTGCAAGATTTCCGGGGTGGCCGACCACTACGCCGAGAGCGATGAACACGCCCTGGCCATTGCCCGACGCAGTGTCGCCAACCTCAACTGGCGCAAACTCGGCGAGCTGCAACAACGTGCGCCGATTGCTCCGCTGTACAGCAACGACGAGCTGTACGGCGTGGTGTCGGCGGACGCCAAGCAACCGTTCGATGTACGCGAAGTCATTGCGCGCCTGGTCGACGGTTCGGTGTTTGACGAATTCAAGGCACTGTTCGGGACCACACTGGTCTGCGGCTTTGCCCACTTGCACGGTTACCCGATCGCGATCCTCGCCAACAACGGCATCCTGTTCGCCGAAGCCGCGCAGAAAGGCGCGCACTTCATCGAACTGGCCTGTCAGCGCGGCATTCCGTTGCTGTTCCTGCAAAACATTACCGGGTTCATGGTCGGCCAGAAATACGAGGCCGGTGGCATCGCCAAGCATGGCGCGAAACTGGTGACCGCCGTGGCGTGCGCCAAGGTGCCGAAATTCACCGTGATCATTGGCGGCAGTTTTGGTGCCGGCAACTACGGCATGTGCGGGCGAGCCTACGACCCGCGCTTCCTGTGGATGTGGCCGAACGCTCGCATCGGCGTGATGGGCGCCGAGCAAGCCGCTGGGGTGTTGGTGCAGGTCAAACGCGAGCAGGCCGAGCGCAGTGGCCATGGTTTCAGCGCCGAGCAGGAAGCCGAGATCAAGCAACCAATCCTCGATCAATATGAAGAACAGGGTCACCCCTACTACTCCAGCGCACGGCTGTGGGACGACGGTGTAATCGACCCGGCGCAGACCCGCGATGTGCTGGCCCTGGCCTTGTCCGCGTCGTTGAACGCGCCTATCGAACCGAGCCGCTTCGGCGTGTTCCGGATGTGATCGGGAGAAAACCATGAGCGACTTCAATACCCTCGAACTGCTGACCGACCCACGGGGTTTCGCCACCCTGTGGCTCAGCCGCGAAGAAAAGAACAACGCGTTCAACGCTGAAATGATCCGCGAACTGATCCTCGCGCTGGATACCGTGGCCAGCGACACCAACCTGCGCTTTTTGCTGGTGCGCGGGCGCGGCAAGCATTTCAGCGCCGGCGCAGACCTGGCGTGGATGCAGCAGTCGGCCGAGCTCGATTACAACACCAACCTCGACGACGCCCGGGAACTGGCGGAATTGATGTACAACCTCGCCAAGTTGAAAATCCCGACAGTGGCCGTGGTGCAAGGCGCGGCATTCGGCGGTGCACTGGGCCTGATCAGTTGCTGCGACATGGCCATTGGCGCCGATGACGCGCAGTTCTGCCTGTCGGAAGTGCGCATCGGCCTGGCGCCCGCGGTCATCAGCCCGTTCGTGGTGCAAGCCATTGGCGAACGCGCGACACGCCGTTATGCCCTGACTGCCGAACGTTTCGGCGGGCAACGGGCGCGGGAAATCGGCTTGTTGTCGGAGAGCTATCCGGCCACTGAGCTGGAGCAAAAGGTCGATCAGTGGATCGACAACCTGCTACTCAACAGCCCGGCCGCCATGCGCGCCAGCAAGGATCTGCTGCGCGAAGTCAGTCACGGCGAATTGACTCCGGCACTGCGCCGCTACACCGAAAATGCCATCGCCCGCATCCGCGTCAGCCCTGAAGGTCAGGAAGGCCTGCGCGCTTTTCTGCAAAAACGTCCGCCGAGCTGGCAAGCCCCCACCACGAAGGAGCCGCGTTGATGAGCGCACCTGTTCTCACCACCCTGCTGGTGGCCAACCGTGGCGAAATCGCCTGCCGCGTGATGCGCACCGCCAAAGCCCTGGGCCTGACCACCGTGGCCGTGCACAGCGCCACTGACCGTGACGCGCGCCACAGCCGCGAAGCGGATATCCGCGTCGACCTCGGTGGCAGCAAAGCCGCCGACAGTTACCTGCAAATCGACAAACTGATTGCTGCCGCCAAGGCCAGCGGTGCTCAGGCGATTCATCCGGGTTATGGCTTTTTGTCGGAGAACGCCGGGTTCGCCCGCGCGATTGAAGAGGCAGGCCTGATTTTCCTCGGCCCACCGGCCTCGGCCATCGACGCCATGGGCAGTAAATCCGCGGCCAAAGCGCTGATGGAAACCGCCGGCGTACCGTTGGTCCCCGGCTATCACGGCGAAGCGCAAGACTTCGACACCTTCCRCGATGCCTGCGAACGCATTGGTTATCCGGTGCTGCTCAAGGCCACCGCCGGCGGTGGCGGCAAAGGCATGAAAGTGGTCGAGGATGTCAGCCAGTTGGCCGAAGCTCTGGCCTCGGCACAGCGTGAAGCGAAATCGTCCTTCGGCGATTCGCGGATGCTGGTGGAGAAGTACCTCCTCAAACCGCGTCATGTGGAAATCCAGGTCTTCGCCGATCAGCATGGCAACTGCCTGTATCTGAATGAACGTGATTGCTCGATTCAGCGCCGGCACCAGAAAGTCGTCGAGGAAGCCCCCGCGCCAGGCTTGAGCCCGGAACTGCGTCGTGCCATGGGCGAGGCGGCTGTGCGTTCGGCGCAAGCCATCGGTTATGTCGGCGCCGGCACCGTGGAGTTTCTGCTGGATTCGCGCGGTGAGTTCTTCTTTATGGAGATGAACACGCGCCTGCAGGTGGAACACCCGGTCACCGAAGCCATCACGGGGCTCGATCTCGTGGCCTGGCAGATTCGTGTGGCTCGTGGCGAAGCGCTGCCGATGACTCAGGCCGAGGTTCCGCTGATCGGTCACGCGATTGAAGTGCGGCTGTACGCCGAGGACCCGGCCAATGACTTCCTGCCGGCCACCGGCCGCCTGGACCTGTATCGCGAATCCGCCGCAGGCCCGGGACGTCGGGTTGATAGCGGTGTCGAGGAAGGCGATGAAATTTCGCCATTCTACGACCCGATGCTGGGCAAGCTGATTGCCTGGGGCGAGGACCGCGAACAGGCGCGTCTGCGCTTGCTGAGCATGCTCGATGAGTTTGCGATTGGCGGGCTCAAGACCAATATCAACTTCCTGCGCCGGATCATCGCGCACCCTGCGTTTGCGGCGGCAGAGCTGGACACCGGGTTTATCCCGCGTTTTCAGGAGCAATTGTTGCCAGCGCCCTCGGACCTCGATGACGCGTTCTGGCAAGCCGCTGCGCAGGCGGTTGCCCAGAGTCAGCCAGCTTCACCGCGCGCTGATGACGTGAGTTCGCCATGGGGGATCAGCAATGGTTTCCGTGCCGGATTGCCGAAGGAAATCACCCTGCACCTGAGCTGCGAAAACCAGGACCGGGCGTTGACCCTGGGCGACATCTGCACGGCGCAACTCAAAGGCGAGCAATTGCTGACCGAGCACAACGGCGTGCGCCGCCAGCATCGGACCCTCCGTCGTGGCGACTCTGTCTATCTGCAATGGGAAGGTGAACTGCGCCGTATCGAGTCCTACGACCCGATCAGCGCCGTCGAAGCCAGCCACAGCCATCAGGGCGGTCTCACGGCCCCGATGAACGGCAGCATCGTGCGAGTCCTGGTGGAGGCCGGGCAAACGGTCGAAGCCGGAGCGCAATTGGTGGTGTTGGAAGCAATGAAAATGGAGCACAGCATTCGTGCGCCCCACGCGGGTGTGATCAAGGCCTTGTATTGCCAGGAAGGCGAAATGGTCAGCGAAGGCAGTGCGTTGGTCGAACTGGAAGAAGCGTGAAATGAAGATCGGTCCTACGTTTTGCGAGGACCGATCTGATTAGAATTTGGCCGTTGCCTGAACCACTACGCCGAGTATTCGACACTCCTCGGTGAAAAGGGCTTTCGGATACGTCGGATTGAGCGGGACCAGGTAACGCTGCCCGCCCTCTTCGATCAGTTTGCGAAAGGTCGCCTCGGTGCTGTCCGACCACTGCGCGATCACCAGTTTTCCGGGCTCTGGCACAATGGCCGGATCGACCAGGATCATCATGCCCTCGGCGATACTTATGCCCGTGGGCGCAGTCATCGCATCGCCCACCACCTCCAGCCAAAACGCAGCACCCTGCGCGTGGTAATCGGTCAGTTCGAAACGCGGCTTGCCGTAGACCGATAACTCACCGTCACGCACTTGCTCGGGCTCCCGCCAGTCACTGACCGGGTAGCGGAAGTACGGGTTGTACTTGTGTGTCAGGCAAGGCTCGTCATCCTGCAAGACCTCGCGAATCACCATCGCCACTTCCAGAAAATCCATCCCGAGCGCGCGCAAGACACGATTCATGTCTTCGATGCTCGGCGAACGGCGTTTATTCAGCCAGTGACCCACGCCACCCTGGGACATCCCGAGGCGGTCGGCGAGTACCTCTTGAGTGACTTTGAGCTCACTCATCTTGGCTTTGACCAACTCAATCCATTTATCCATGTGCGGCACGATACGTGGGGTACTCCGACCAACAAAACACAAATTGTAGTATTTAAATCCCTGTCACAAATACAGTTCGTACTAGGATGGATTCACGGATCTGAATCTATCACGGAGCTTGCCATCGTCATGACGTTACCCAGCAACGACCTGCCAGACATGCAAATCGATACCACCCTGACCTCGCCAAAAGGCAGTGCTGCCGCGCAACGAGCATTGGATTACTACTTGAAACCAACTGTGTCCGAAGCCGCGACGGTCGAGCGTTTCTTTGATGTGAACCCGGGTATCAGTGCTGAAGAAGCACTGGTTCATGCCTCGGATTTGTTGCGATGCGCTGCGGCGACTGCACACGAGTCCGCCAGTAACCTGCACGGTGCAAGCCGCGACCTGGCGTTTTCGACGGTGCACATGATCGACATGGCCAAGGCGATGATCGATCGGTCATTGCAAGCGCATCAGAACGTGTGAAGCGAAGGTACTTCTGGGGAAGACGGGAAAGAATTTTCCCATCGTGCAGATAAATTCATTTGACTTGCAAACGAGAATGATTATTATTGCATGCAGCTGGTCGCGAGATCAGTCGATTGTCCAAATGACCTTAGGTCGGTCTTCTGGACTATCTCCTCATCAGGCTAATCACGGTTTTTGACCCGGCTTTTTGCCGGGTCTTTTTTTTGCCAGTTATTCTGGCTTTTACCTTCAGGCTAATGAAGTCTTTAGGTGCTGCAAATTCGATGGCGCGGATAATATCAAAAGAATATCGGTTGGCAAGAGAAGCCCGGCATCATTGGGCCAAACCAATGTAAAAATAGCACTTGAGAATCAATCGCACAGTCTCTAAGCTGCGTCGGCGTCAAGGAGGACGCCCCCCTCTGCACCCCGCAATTTCCCTCGGTTTCCCCCCTGTCTTGCGTGTAAAGTAGCCGCCATAAAATCATATTCTGGATATCGATTATGACCGTGGCTAAATCTTCCTTCGACATCAGTGCAAACTTCGACAGCGGCAACATTGAAGTGCTGGATATCAGCAATCCGCTTCAAGCATTGCTGGCCATCAAACCCGACACCCGCAGCCAACACTTTCAATGGTTCCACTTCAAGGCCAGCGGTCTTCACGTCGGTCAGGAGCACTGGTTTCGCCTGAACAACGCCAGCAAGTCCTCCTATAACAAGGCTTGGGACGGCTATCAGGCCGTTGCGTCCTACGACCACGTCAACTGGTTCCGCGTACCCACCATCTTCGAAGGCGACTGCCTGCGCTTCAGCCTCGAAGCCACCGCGACCCACGCCTGGTTCGCCTACTTCGAACCCTATAGCCGTGGCCGTCACGACTGGTTGATCGAACAGGCATTGACCAAAGCTGGCACCGAACTGTTGGCCACCGGCAAGAGCGTCGAAGGGCGTGACATTCAATTGCTGCGTAAAGGCACGGGTGCCGAAGGCCGGCGCAAAGTCTGGATGATCGCTCAGCAACACCCCGGCGAACACATGGCCGAATGGTTCATGGAGGGCGTCATCGAACGCCTGGAAAAACACGATGACCCGGTATTGAACAAACTGCTGGCCAGCGCCGACCTGTACCTGGTGCCGAACATGAACCCGGACGGCGCCTTCCATGGTCATCTGCGCACCAACGCCATGGGGCAGGACCTGAACCGTGCCTGGCAGAGCGCCAGTCAGGAAACCAGCCCGGAAGTGCTGTTCGTTCAGCAGCAGATGGAAAAGTATGGCGTCGACCTGTTCCTCGACATTCACGGCGATGAAGAAATCCCCTACGTGTTCACCGCTGCCTGTGAAGGCAACCCTGGATACACGCCGCGAATCGAAAAACTCGAAGAGCATTTCCGCAGCCATCTGAAACACCTGACCAAGGACTTCCAGACCAAGCATGGCTACACCCGTGATGAGCCGGGTAAAGCCAACATGACCTTGGCCTGCAACAGCGTCGGTCAGAAATTCGATTGCCTGTCCTTGACCCTGGAAATGCCGTTCAAGGACAACAACGATTCGCCGAATGCGCTCACTGGCTGGTCCGGAAAACGCTCGAAGCAATTGGGTAAAGACGTGTTGACCACCGTCGCCGACATGATCGACACCCTGCGCTGATTACCCGGCTCATGTAGCAGCTGGCGTAGCCTGCGTTCGGCTGCGAAGCAGTCGTAAAAACC
>NZ_JBFUBK010000136.1:0-14841 GCF_056405815.1 Pseudomonas sp. P1_F1_2
ACCGAGGTGATGCCATCGCAGGCAAGCCAGCTCCCACATTAAATCCTAGTCGCCCTTAACCCAGCTGTGCAGCCACCGACTCCGGAATGTCCGCGTTGGAGTAGACGTTCTGCACGTCATCCAGGTCTTCAAGCATGTCGATCAGCTTGAGCACCTTCTCGGCGCCTTCCAGGTCCAGCTCGGCGCTGGTAGTGGGCAGCATCACGATTTCTGCGTCTTCACCTTTGAAACCGGCCGCTTCCAGCGCATTACGCACGGAATAGAAACCGGCAAACGAAGTGAATACATCGATGGAGCCGTCTTCATGGGTAACCACGTCATCGGCATCGGCTTCCATGGCCGCTTCCATCAAGGCATCTTCGTCAACGCCTGGGGCGAAGGAAATCTGCCCTTTGCGCTCGAACAGATAGGCCACGGAACCGTCGGTGCCGAGGTTGCCACCACATTTACTGAAAGCGTGGCGAACCGCGGCGGCGGTGCGATTACGGTTGTCGGTCATGCACTCGACCATCACCGCCACGCCACCCGGGCCGTAGCCTTCGTAGGTCAGCTCGACCATGTCGTCGGTGTCGGCAGCACCGGCACCGCGTGCGACCGCGCGATCGATGATATCGCGGCTCATGTTCGCGCCAAGGGCCTTGTCCAGCGCCAGACGCAAACGCGGGTTGGAACCCGGGTCACCACCGCCCTGACGGGCAGCAACGGTCAGTTCACGAATCCACTTGGTGAAAATCTTGCCCTTCTTGGCATCCTGACGTTCTTTGCGGTGCTTGATGTTCGCCCACTTGGAATGACCCGCCATAACTCGCTCCGAATTCTCTTTGAAACATTGCCCGCCACAGATTGTCGGCCAGCAACAAAAAAAATCTCGACCTAAAGAAAAGGCGCATCCGGCAAGGATGCGCCTTTGCGGTCAGCCTTACTCAGCCTTTGGCGTTTCGCGCAGGCGAATGTGCAATTCGCGCAGTGCCTTGGCATCAACCTGACCCGGTGCCTGAGTCATGACGTCTGCCGCGCTCTGGGTTTTCGGGAAGGCGATCACTTCACGGATCGACTGGGCGCCGGTCATCAGCATCACCAGACGATCCAGACCGAAGGCCAGGCCACCGTGCGGCGGTGCGCCGTACTTCAGGGCGTCGAGCAGGAAGCCGAACTTCTCTTCCTGTTCCGCTTCGTTGATGCCCAGCAGGCGGAATACGGTCTGCTGCATTTCCTTGCGGTGGATACGGATCGAACCGCCACCCAGCTCAGTGCCGTTCAGCACCATGTCGTAGGCACGGGACAGAGCGGTCGCCGGGTTGGCTTCCAGTTCTTCCGGGGTGCACTTCGGCGCGGTGAACGGGTGGTGCAAGGCAGTGAAGCTGCCGTCGTCGTTTTCTTCGAACATCGGGAAGTCGACGACCCACATTGGCGCCCACTTGCAGGTCAGCAGCTCCAGGTCGTTACCTACCTTGATCCGCAGCGCGCCCAGGGCCTCGCTGACGATCTTGGCTTTGTCAGCACCGAAGAACACGATGTCGCCGTCAACCGCGCCAACGCGATCCAGGATCACATTGAGGTTGGCTTCAGGGATGTTCTTCACGATTGGCGATTGCAGGCCTTCGACGCCTTTGGCGCGCTCGTTGACCTTGATGTACGCCAGGCCCTTGGCACCGTAGATGCCGACGAACTTGGTGTAGTCGTCGATCTGCTTGCGCGGCATGCTCGCAGCGCCTGGAACGCGCAACGCGGCAATGCGGCATTTCGGGTCGTTGGCCGGGCCGCTGAACACCTTGAAGTCGACTTCTTTCAGTTGATCTTCAACGTCAACCAGTTCCAGCGGGTTACGCAGGTCTGGCTTGTCGGAACCGTAACGACGCATGGCTTCTGCGAAGGTCATGTGCGGGAAGTCGCCGAATTCCAGGTCCAGCACTTCCTTGAACAGGTTGCGGATCATTTTTTCGGTGATGCCCATGATCTCGTTTTCATCGAGGAAGCTGGTCTCGATGTCGATCTGGGTGAACTCAGGCTGACGGTCGGCACGCAGGTCTTCGTCGCGGAAGCACTTGGCGATCTGGTAGTAACGGTCGAAGCCAGCCACCATCAGCAGTTGCTTGAACAGCTGTGGCGATTGCGGCAAGGCGAAGAACGAACCGGCGTGAGTACGGCTCGGCACCAGGTAGTCGCGAGCACCTTCAGGGGTCGCGCGGGTCAGGATCGGCGTCTCGACGTCGAGGAAGCCGTTCTCGTCGAGGAAGCGACGGATGCTGGTGGTCATGCGCGAACGCAAACGCAGCTTCTCGGCCATTTCCGGGCGACGCAGGTCAAGGAAGCGATAGCGCAGGCGGGTTTCTTCGCCGACATCGGAGAACTCGTTCAGCGGGAACGGCGGGGTTTCCGACTCGTTCAGCACTTCCAGTTCGTAGCCGAGGACTTCGATCATGCCCGACGCCATGTTGGCGTTGGTCGCACCAGCCGGGCGCAGGCGAACCTTGCCGGTGATCTTCACGACGTACTCGCTGCGCACGCGATCGGCGGCGGCGAAGGATTCAGCGCGGTCCGGGTCGAACACTACCTGGGCCAGACCATCACGATCACGGATATCGAGGAAAATCACCCCACCGTGGTCACGGCGACGGTGGACCCATCCGCAAAGGGTAATTTCCTGGCCGTCCAGGCTTTCGTTCAGTTGGCCGCAATAATGGCTGCGCATCATGGTAGTGGTTTCACTTCTCGTAATTCGAAATTCGGTTGGAGTCCTGCACATCAGGCTGCGGATGATGCAAGAGCTCACGCGTGTGGTTCAACTCAGGCCCTAGACCCTAGTCAGCTTTGTCGCCGCCGGCCAGGTTCTTCTTCGAGCCGGTCTTGAAATCGGTTTCGTACCAGCCGGTGCCGCTGAGGCGGAAACCTGGCATGGACAGCATCTTTTTAAGCTCTGGCGCCTGGCAGGCAGGGCAGTCGACCAGCGGTGCTGCGCTGATCTTTTGAATGGCTTCCAACTGATGACCACAGGAAGCACATTGATAGTCGTACATCGGCATGGGGGTTGTCTCGGCGATCAGATTGCTACCGCACACGCTGGGTTTTGCGGCAAAGAGCGGGATTATATCCATTAAATGCAGCCTGTGCAGCCGTAAGACTGCACAGACTGACACTCAACCCTCTACGTCGCTGCGGCTAAGGCGCCGCAATGCAGCCCCCTTCCTTCAAGCTGCGCACGACGCAGACAACCCGCACCAGCCCGGTGAAGTTCCTGACCCCGCCGTGACGCAAATGCACTTCGCGGTCCACATGGGACAACAGCGCGCTGACCGAACAGCAATTGACCTTGGCCATATCGCCCAAAATATCCCAATAGACCTGTTCAAGCCGCAAGCAGGTCGCAAAACCATTCAAGCGCACCGAACGGGACAACGGCCGCGCCAGCCCCATATCAAATTCACTGACGAACGGATCAACCCTTATATCCCGGGCAGGGCCGAGCCTCCCTTCGCCAAACCTGTCTTCGTAATCCATATCGTTGACACTCCTTTGCCATCCTTGCTTTCTGTAAGAGCACGTTCTGTTGCCTTATAAAAGCGCAGGCGCAAAGGTATATCCAGATGACTTTATGACCCTCGACGTAGGATAAGCCAACAGTTGAAGGGGGATCATGGAGACCGTCCTAGGCCGGCCGTTTTCCTACATGCCCAGGCGAGTTTTAACCCGCACAAAAGCAACTTGAAGAAGTAGAAGGACAAAACGCGAACGACACCTCAACGGCATCATTCGCGTACTGGCGAGATTACTGATCCAGCAAGGACCGTAACATCCAGGCGGCTTTCTCGTGGACCTGCATGCGCTGGGTCAGCAGATCGGCGGTGAGCACTCCGACCTCTTCCTTAATAGAAGAAAGCCGCGCATAACAAACCTGCCGACATCCCGCCGCCCCGAATGACGCACTGACCCAGGACAAATCGCCCCCACAGCACCGCCTGACTGCCTGATTTGAGTAGCTGCAGGCTTTGCTGTTAAATAGACCGTGTGTCGCTGCCGCCTATTTTCCGGGGGCTGCGCATAGGCTGATAGCGGGTACGTGCCCAACGCCTCTTATTGTTCTGAAGCGAACCGTACTCAATCAGCTCTTCCTTGTGATCCGTCTTAACGTGAGTTAATCAAAATGTTGAAAATCGTCCACTTGCTAACGGGCGCAGCAGCCCTGCTGCTGTCCTTCATCCCTAGCCTGCGATCTGAAGCGGTACCTTACCTGCAACAACCCGATGCACTGTACCTGGCCTTTTTCGGCCTGCTGAACCTCACCCTTGCTCCTGTCATCCCTTACTGGAACAAAGGCCCGCGTCACCAACTGCAAAACCTGGTCAGCGCTCTGCTGGTGCTGGCTGTCTTCCTGCAAATCCTGACGCTGCTCGCGCCGATGCCTGTCATCGCCGGCCAGCCTGCCGTTCTGTTCAGCCTGGTGGCTGCCCTGGCCGGCGTTTTACTGCACCTGGGTGTCAGCTTCTACAAATCTTCACCGGCCGCCGCCTCGCCAAGCTATGACATGAGCAACCGCGATACCGGCACCGTAAAATGGTTCAACACCTCCAAAGGCTTCGGCTTTATTTCCCGCGACTCCGGCGATGATATTTTCGTGCATTTCCGGGCCATTCGCGGTGAAGGTCACCGTGTTCTGGTCGAAGGCCAGCGCGTGGAGTTCTCTGTCATGAACCGCGACAAAGGCCTGCAAGCCGAAGATGTGATCGCCGCACTGCCGCGCCGCTGATCCAAGGCTAAAAAAAACCGCGAACAGCCAGGCTGGCTGTTCGCGGTTTTTTATTGCACGCATTTTAGTAATGCGGTGGTGGCGCTTCTTCTTCAAAGGTGTCGAACYGGCCAGCCATTTCTTCCTGCCGCTTGAGCAGTGCTGCCATTTGCAACTGCAGGCGCTCAACGGCGCGCTGCTGGGTCGCCAGCACATCGCTCAATGCCTGGATGGTGTCATCCTGAAAGGCCAATTGGCTCTCCAGATCGGTAACGCGTTCTTCCAGGCTCATGTTTCAACCCTCCAGAAACGTAAAGTCTTCGGTTAATACCAAACGCAGCCGCTCGCGAATCGCGGCAATCTGATCTGCGTTGTAGGGTTTGGCGGGCAGCTTGCCCCAGACCGGAGCCGGCCAGGCGGCGTCGTCCTGCTTGCGCACAATCACATGCATGTGCAACTGACTGACGACATTACCCAAGGCCGCGACATTCAACTTGTCGGCGTCGAACGAATCCTTGAGGGTTTCCGCCAATGCGGTCGTCTCCTGCCACAACTGTTGCTGATCGGCGCCATCCAACTGAAATATCTCGCTGATATCGTCACGACGAGGCACCAGGATGAACCAGGGGTAGTTCGAATCGTTAGACAACAGCAACCGGCAAAGCGGGAAATCCCCAATCGGTAACGTGTCTTGTTGGAGCCGTGGATCTAAAGCGAACACTGTGCGCACTCCCGCCGGGTTCTCAATTTCAGCTTAGCGCCCCTCCCGAGGGACGGTGCGCCAAGCGACAGGACGGCAGCATACCTGTGAACGGCGCTAGCTTCACGACCCGGCACTCGCCCCGCCATGAGTCACTTATTGCCCAAACGCACCATTTCAGAACCCACGACCCGAGCCAAAACGCCGAAATACTTGATTAACAACGATGCGTTCGATTCGGCCAAATGACAGCACTGTATGAAATCAGTACAGCAATTAAAATTTTTTGCACCAAAACCGCACAGCTCGTCTACGCTGATTGCGTCAGCATCCGCCATTTACTCACTAACGGGGTGAACCGGTAACATTTTTGGTTGTCACGGCGTCGCGAAAAATGTTGATGCACGATGCATTCCCTGGCGTCAAGCCCGAACAATAAGTGCTTGAAACGCCCGGTTTTATGAGGTTTTTACAGCGTCAGGCGGGCCATCAGAAAAAAATCGCTACAAATGTCTGATTTGTGCACGCTTGTTGCATTCACACCCACATCGCCTTGGATGCCTCTGCTGGAAGTGGAAGGTTCAAGGCAAATAAAAACAGCGGCAGGGTTGCCCAATGGAGATTCAAACGTTTCACCAAGGACTCTTTTTACCGATGTTCAAGCCCTGGAAAACAACGTTAAAGTTGCCGGCCCGCTTGCATTGAGGCTGTAAATTTGCGACATCTACCAAGCTGTTTGCGACACGGTCGTAAAGAAGCTGAAAGGTTAGATACGCAAGTATCGCCAACATGGTCGGCGTGATATAAGTTTGCGCCGACACAAAAAGAAAGAGCCGCCCAGATAATAAATCAGGTGGGACGGCAGTACTCTTCTAAAACCAAAGGAGCAAATCACGATGCGCGTGATGAAGTGGAGCATGATCGCACTGGCAGTTGCAGCAGCAGCCAGTACTCAGTTGGCAGTAGCCGCACCTTTCGTAAGCGACCAGGCAGAAGCCAAAGGTTTTGTTGAAGACAGCAAGCTCGACTTGCTGGTTCGCAACTACTACTACAACCGTAACAAAACTGACGGCGCAGTCGATGACAAAGACTGGACCCAGGGCATTCAGGGCATGTACAGCTCTGGCTACACCCAAGGTCTGATCGGTGTTGGCGTTGAAGCTTGGGGCCAACTGGCCATTAAGCTGGACGGTTCCGACAAGTATTCGGGTTCGGGCAACATGTCCGTGGGCTCTGATGGCGAAGTCAACAACAGCCAGGGCAAAGCCGGCGCTGCCGCCAAGTTCCGCATCTCCAAGACCGAGCTGAAAGTCGGCGACATGCAGCCAAGCACCTCTCCGGTGTTCGCTGTAGGCGGTTCCCGCATCCTTCACCAAACTGCCAGCGGTATCCAACTGCAGAGCAGCGAAGTTACAGACCTCGACCTCGAAGCCGGCCACTTCTACTCGGCGACCAGCCAGGACAAGAACGCCCGTGACGGTTCCCTGTGGGCTACCTACGCTGGCGTGCAAGCCAACTCCATCGACTACTTCGGTGGCAAGTACGGCGTTACCCCGGACCTGAGCTTCTCGCTCTACGGTGCCAAGCTCGAAGACGTCTGGAACCAGTACTACGCCAACGCGAACTACACCCTCGCACTGGGCGGCGACAACTCGATTAACTTCGACGGTAACTACTACAACACCAAGGACACCGGTAACGCTAAAGCAGGCGAAATCAGCAACAACGCCTACTCGCTGGCCGCTGCTTACTCGTTCCTGAAAGCACACACCCTGACCCTGGGCTTCCAGAAAGTGAACGGCGATACCCCGTTCGACTACATCGGTGTGGGTAAAAACAACCGCGGTGGCGACTCGATCTTCCTCGCCAACTCCATCCAGTACTCTGACTTCAACGCCCCAGGCGAGAAGTCGGTACAAGCCCGTTACGACCTGAAAATGGCCGAATACGGCGTACCTGGTCTGAGCTTCATGACCCGTTACGTTAAAGGTTGGGACATCGACGGTACCAACACTCCAGCAGGCAGCCCTTACGCTGGTCTGTACGGTGCAGACGGCAAACACCACGAAACCAACGTGGAAGTTAAGTACGTCATTCAAACCGGCCCAGCCAAAGATCTGTCGTTCCGCATCCGTCAAGCATGGCACTCCGCCAATGCTGACGAAGGCGAAGGCGATATCTCTGAGTTCCGCCTGATCACCGACTACCCACTCAACATTCTGTAATTGCAGAAAGTTAGTTTGCGGTAATCAAAAAAAGGCCCATCTTCGGATGGGCCTTTTTCGTTGGTGTCAACTGCGCGTTTAAACGATCAAAAATCATGCAAAACATGCCTGACCAAAGAGTCAGACATGATCAAAAAACAATCACTGCACTGCAGATTCCTGAACCACACGAATCATCCGTTGTGGCAAAGGAACATCAACACCAGCAGTTTTCAAACGATCACGGGACTGTTCGTTGAACATAAACATCACGTCCCAATAATCCGCCGTCTTTACCCAGACGCGAAGCGAAAGAGTGATCGAACTGTCACCCAAGGTAGAAACAACAGCCTGAGGTGCCGGATCTGCCAATACGCGTGGATCTTTGGCCAATTCCAGCAGTACTTCACGTGCCTTCTGCAAGTCCGCTTCGTAATCGACACCTACATCGAACACTACTTTGCGCGTGGGTTGACGATTGGTATTGGTGATGATGCCGTTCGACAAGTTGCCGTTAGGTACGATGATGGTTTTGTTATCGCCGGTACGCAGTACGGTATGGAAGATCTGAATGCTGTCGACAGTACCGGCAACCCCCTGAGCTTCAATCCAGTCACCGATACGAAACGGACGGAACAACAGAATCAGCACGCCGCCCGCGAAGTTGGCCAGGCTGCCTTGCAAGGCCAGACCAATGGCCAGACCGGCGGCACCGATCGCTGCGACAAACGAGGTAGTTTCCACGCCAATCATCGAGGCCACGCTGACAATCAGCAAAACCTTGAGAATGATGTTCGCCAGGCTGCTGATGAACCCTTGCAGCGCAAGATCTGCATTGCGCAACGCCAGCAAGCCGCCGAGTTTTTGCGTCACTTTATTGATCAGCCACCAACCGATGGCCAGCGTGATGACGGCCAGCAACACGCGGCTGCCGTATTCCATGATCATTGGAATCCAGGCTTGGGAAGCCTTGACCAGGTTGTCCACTTCAGCATTCAAATCCATCTTGTTTCTCCTGACTTCCGGCACGCTAAAAAATGAGCGGCAGAAAGACCAAACCCCAGGGGCTCAATCATTTCTGCCGTTGCTTGGGCCTCGGACGCCGAAAACGCCGAGAGGTTCCCGCTTGGTCGATCAGTCGCGGAAGTTGTTGAACTGCAGCGGCATGTCGAACGTCTTGGCACGAAGGGCGGCGATGGCTTCCTGCAAATCGTCACGTTTCTTGCCGGTAATGCGCACTTGCTCGCCCTGAATGGCGGCCTGAACCTTGAGCTTGGCGTCTTTGACGTGAGCGACGATCTTCTTCGCCAGTTCTTTGTCGATGCCTTCCTTGAGGATCGCTTCCTGCTTCATCAGCTTGCCCGACGCATAGGCATCCTTGACTTCAAGGCACTGCACGTCAATTTTGCGCTTGACCAGCGCGAGTTTGAGGATCTCGATCATCGCTTCGAGCTGGAAGTCGGCCTCGGCGGTCAAGTTGACGGTCAGGTCCTTTTCCTTGAACTCAAAAGTACCCTTGCCCTTCAGGTCATAACGACGATCGAGTTCCTTGACGGCGTTTTCGACCGCGTTGGTGACTTCGTGTTTGTCCAGTTCGGATACCACGTCGAACGACGGCATGTAATCTCTCCAATAAAAAGGCGCGCTCGATTGCAATGGCGCGCGCTTGGCTTGCGGTTAAAATCGGGCTCATTATAACGGGTCTTTTCCAAGCCATACTGCGAGCCTCACATGCCTGCCACAAACCGGATAAAAAGCTGATGTCGACCCCTTGGCATGTATTGGGCGCCGGCAGCCTCGGCACGTTGTGGGCCACGCGTCTGGCGCGGGCCGGATTGCCGGTCAGGCTGATCGTTCGCAGTGAACAGCGTTTGCAGGCCTATCAAGCTGCTGGCGGCTTGACCCTGGTCGAACACGGCGAAGCCCGCACTTATGACATCCCCGGCGAAACACCGGACAGCGTGGGGCCGATCAGCCGCTTACTGGTCGCCTGCAAGGCCTACGACGCCGAAAAAGCCGTCGCGCAACTGGCGTCGCGCCTGACGCCGGACGCCGAACTGATCCTGTTGCAGAACGGCCTTGGCAGTCAGGACGCCGTCGCGGCGCTGGTGCCGCAAGCCCGTTGCGTGAGCGCATCGAGTACGGAAGGCGCCTTTCGGGAGGGTGACTGGCGTGTAGTGTTTGCCGGCCACGGTTACACGTGGCTCGGCGATGCCGGCCACCCAGTGGCGCCGATCTGGCTGGACGATTTGACGGCCGCCGGGATTCCTCATGAGTGGAGCACCGACATCCTGAGAAGGCTGTGGCGTAAACTCGCGCTCAACTGTGCGATCAATCCCCTGACGGTCTTGCACAACTGTCGCAATGGCGGTTTGCAGGAACATCACTGCGAAGTCGCCACCCTCTGCGTCGAATTGACCGAACTGCTGGAGTGCTGCGGTCAGCCAGCTGCCGCCCAGGACCTGCAGCAGGAGGTCGAGCGAGTGATCCATGCCACGGCGGCCAATTACTCCTCGATGTACCAGGACGTCGCGAGTGAGCGGCGCACCGAAATCAGCTATCTGCTGGGCTATGCCTGCAAAGTTGCGGCGAGACACCAGGTCAAGCTGCCCCACCTTAATCAACTGCAGCAGCGGCTGATTGCCCATCTGCACAGCCTTGGATTGCCCAGCGACTGAGCAGCGGCTACGCTGGCCACTTGTTCCATTCAAGCGACGAACCTGATGCCATTGCGCCAGCGCCTCGAAAACCTCCCCGTCGGCCAGAAGTTGCTGGCCGCCCTGCTGGTGCTGTTGATCACCATCCTGTTGGTCGCCAACCTGACCTTCATCAGCGCGTCGTATTACATCTCCCAGGAAAGCATGGCCCCCCAAGCCCTGCAAACCATTGGCCGACTGGTGTCCAACCCGAGCCTGGTGGCCGACGCCTTGAAGTCGCCACAAAACGCCGAACGCCTGCTCAAGGAGCTCGACAGTTACTCGCCGCTGCGTGCGGCAGCCCTTTATGACGGCAAGGGTGAACGGCTGGCGCAGTTGCAGCACGGCGACAAACTGAGCCTGCCGGGGCGCTACCAGCACATTGAAGCCTGGCAAGCGACCGAGTTCCGCAGCAATCAATTGATCACCCTGCCCCGCCCCGGCACCGATCCCGGCCACTTGCTGTTGGTGGCCAGCAGTGAATTGCCGATGGCGTTCTACACCGGCACCCTCACCGCCAGCCTCGGCATTCTGATCTTCAGCGTGCTGTTGTGGCTGGTGATCGCACGGCAGATCAAACGCCTGATTACCCGACCTATCCATGAGCTTGAAGAACTGTCCCGGCAAGTCACCCGCGAAGAGAACTACGCACTGCGCGCCTCCCGTGGCAACCATGACGAAATCGGCAGCCTCGCCGAGGCGTTCAACACCATGCTCTCGCGAATCGAGGCCCGGGAGCAGCAGCTCAAGCGTGCCCGGGACGACTCCCAGGCTGCATACGATCAAGCCCAAGGCCTTGCCGAAGAAACGCGCCATACCAACCGCAAGCTGGAACTCGAAGTTCAGGTGCGCAGCAAAATCGAAAAGAAACTCACAGGCTTCCAGAACTACCTCAACAGCATCATCGACTCCATGCCGTCAGCACTGATCGCCCTCGACGAGCAGCTCTACGTGACCCAGTGGAATCAGGAAGCCAGCGCCTTGTCCGGCACACGCCTGGACGAAGCCTTGAACCAGCCGATCTTCCTCGCCTTCGAACCGCTGAAACCGTTTCTGCCGCAGCTCAAGCAAACCGTCGAGCAGCACACCGTGGCCAAGATCGAGCGCGTAACGTGGTTCAAGGATGATGAGCCCAAACACTACGCCCTGACCTTTTACCCGCTGATGGGCGGTGCCGGGCGTGGCGTAGTGATCCGCATCGACGACATTACCCAGCGCCTGTCCCTGGAAGAAATGATGGTGCAGTCGGAAAAAATGCTTTCCGTAGGCGGCCTCGCCGCCGGCATGGCCCACGAAATCAATAACCCGTTGGGCGCGATCCTGCACAACGTGCAGAACATACGCCGACGCCTGTCGCCGGACTTGCCGAAGAACATGGAGCAAGCCGAGCAGATCGGTATCGAGCTGGAAACGGTCAACCAATACCTGCAAGTGCGCGAAGTACCGCAACTGCTTGATGGCATTCAGCAGGCCGGTGCCCGTGCGGCGAAAATTGTCACGCACATGCTCAGTTTCAGCCGCCGCAGCACCCGGCAAATGGCCCCGTGCGACCTGCCGGCACTGATCGATCAAGCGGTGGACATCGCCGGTAACGACTTTGATCTGGCGATCGGTTTCGACTTCAAGGGCCAGGCGATCATTCGCCAGTTCGATCCGGCGCTGGGTCCGGTGCCCGGTACGGCCAACGAGCTGGAACAAGTACTGCTCAACCTGTTGAAAAACGCGGCCCAGGCCATTCATCAGCGCGAGGATGACAGCGAGCCGGGGCGGATCATCCTGCGCACCCGACTGAACCCGCCATGGGCCGAAATCCAGGTCGAGGACAACGGCATCGGCATGAGCGAGAACGTGCGCAAACGTACGTTCGAGCCGTTCTTCACCACCAAGGAAATCGGCCAGGGCACGGGCCTGGGCCTGTCGGTCTCCTATTTCATCATCACCAACAATCACAAGGGCCAGATGGAAGTGCAGTCGACGCCGGGCCAAGGCACCTGTTTCACGTTGCGCCTGCCCTTGTCGGGTACGCCGGTCGTCTCTCAAGAACTCAATCAGCTATCGAGGTAACCCATGGGCTTTCGCTTGTCGAAGATCTACACCCGCACTGGCGACAAAGGCGAAACCGGGCTCGGAGATGGTCGCCGGGTACCCAAGGACCACCCGCGAATCGAGGCGATTGGCGAAGTCGATTCGTTGAACAGTCAGGTCGGCGTGCTGCTGGCCGGTTTGGCCGCCCAAAGCGCGCAATACCCGGGTTTGAACGAGGTGATCGAGGTGTTGGCGCCTTGCCAGCATCGGCTGTTCGACCTCGGCGGCGAACTGGCTATGCCGGTGTATCAGGCACTGGATGCCGCGGAAATCGAACGCCTGGAAGCGGCGATTGATCGCTGGAATGAAGAGTTGGGGCCGCTGGAGAATTTCATTCTGCCCGGCGGTTCAGCGTTGATCGCTCAGGCACACGTGTGCAGAAGCCTGGCGCGCAGCACGGAGCGACGGTGCCAGCAGTTGAATGCGCTTGAACCGTTGGCTGGGGTTGGACTGGCGTACATCAATCGGTTGTCGGATTTACTGTTTGTGGTGGCGCGGCTGATTGCCAAGCGCCAGGGAGTTGCCGAGATACTTTGGCAGGCGGCCGCTAAACCTCAGGTTTAGCTGATCGTTCCCACGCATGATCGTTCCCACGCTCTGCGTGGGAATGCAGCAAGGGACGCTCCGCGTCCCAAAAGCGGACGCAGAGCGTCCAGGGATACATTCCCACGCAGAGCATGGGAACGATCAGCTCAGCTCTCAGGCCAGAATGCCCGAATCCCCGCCACACCCTGCGCCCCTGCTTCCCAGGCTTGTTGCCGCTCTGCCGGGCCAACACCGCCCAACAGGAACACCGGCTTGCTGAACCCTTCGATCAACACCGAAGCCTGCTCCCAACCCAATGGCTCAGCACCCGGATGAGTCAGGGTGGGCTGCACCGGCGACAGGGTCACAAAGTCCACGCCCATCTGCTCGGCCAGCGCCAGCTCTTCAGCGTTGTGGCACGACGCCGCCAACCAGCGCGAGGCCGGTAACGGTCGACCCGCCGCTGCGTACTTGCGCAACTGCGCCGCCGTGATGTGCCATCCGGCGGACGGGAAGTCTCCCAGCCATTCGAAAGGCCCCTTGATCATCAGCTGCGCCTTGCCGGCACACAGCCCTGCCGCATCCACCGCCAGATCGCGGTACTTCGGATCGTAGCCGTTGGGAGCCCGTAGCTGGATCAGCTTGATCCCCCCCGCGATGGCTTTCTGGATTCCGCGCAGCAATGCCGGGGTTTCCAGGTCTTCGGGGGTAATCAAGTACTCGGCGGGTAACCGTGCAGCCGCGACGATCGGCTGATTGGCCGCGGGAAACTCATAATCCACCAGCTCCCGCGGCGTCACCCAGGACAATGGCTGGCCTTCAGCGCCGTGGGGGTCGCCGGTAAACGCGGAAACTTCCCAGACGTCCAGCAACACGTGCTTGTCCGGGTAGTCGTGATGAACCTTGATCAGGGGGCGCGCAGCGGTGACCACAATGCCCAGCTCTTCGTGAAGCTCACGGGCCAGTGCGGTTTCGACGGATTCGTCACCCTCGACCTTGCCACCGGGAAACTCCCACAAGCCACCCTGATGCTGAGTGTCGGCACGGCGTGCGATAAGAATCTTGCCGCTGTTATCACGAATAACCGCGGCAGCTACATGGACTCGTTTCACTGCCCTATCTCCTCCAGACCCGCCTTTTGCCAGGCTTTGAAGGCCGGCCACTGGTAGATCGTTTCGACGTAGGCTTCATCCGCTGCCGGCAACTTCACCTGATAGGTGCGCAGACGTACAGCAATTGGCGCGAAGATCGCATCGGCCAACGTCGCGCTGCCGAACAGGAACGGACCGGTATCGGTGGCCACCGCGCGGCATTCAGCCCACAGCGCGAGCATGCGCTGGATGTCGGCCTCGACGTCAGGAATTGTTGGCGACAGCGGCGCATCGTGACTCAGGTCGAATGGCATGTTGCCACGCATGGCAAAGAACCCGGAGTGCATTTGCGCGCAGGCCGAACGCGCCTGAGCACGGGCGGCGGTGTCTTTGGGCCAGAGGCCCGCCTCGGGAAACTGCTCCGCCAGATACTCGGCGATGGCCAGGGAATCGGCGATGGTACCGTGTTCGGTTTTCAGCAGCGGGACCTTGCCGGCGGGCGAATGCTTGAGCAGGCGCGCGCGGGTGTCTGGTTGACCCAGCTTGATCAGTTCTTCGGTGTAGGCCGCGCCCGTCAGGTCGAGGGCCAAGGCGCCACGCAGCGACCAGGAGGAAAGCAGTTTGTCGCCGATGATCAGGTGGAGGCTCATGTTCGGGACCTTTTGATGAGGGGTACAGACCGGAATCTTCAGTGTCTGGTCGTCCTTCATCGCGGGCAAGCCTTGCTCCTACAGGGTGTGTTGTGAACGACACAAAACTGTAGGAGCAAGGCTTGCCTGCGATAGGAGCGACTCGGTCTTAAGTACGGTACTCGGCG